>NZ_FNAQ01000023.1 GCF_900101955.1 Desulfuromonas thiophila
CAGACCACTGTGGTCCGCGCGCCCGGCCGTCGAGGCAGCAAGAGCAGAGGAAGCCGAAGCCAGCGGCAGCACAGCGGTAAGGATCAGGGCTTTAAGGGCAGAGGATTTCATGGGGTTTCTCCGGGGGCTAAAGGCTGCCGCCGGTTCGCCGGCGGCAGCGGTTGTGTTATGGGGTCGCTTCAAGGGTTGGAGTTGTTGCTGACGGTGCCGTGCGATCAGGCCTTGCCGCTGACTTCCTTCGGGCTGGCCACCGCCTTGACGATGCCGAACATCACCAGAACCGCCGGGACCAGCTGAGCCACAACGATCAGGCCACAGAAACCGAGGAACAACCAGACCAAAAGACCACTGTGGTCAGCGCGCTGCGTGGCAGCGAACACCGGCGAGGCAAGCAGCAACGAGGTCAACGAGAGCAGGGTGGTTTTAAAGGTGGTTTTCATGGCGTCCTCCTGTGGTGAAACGTTTATGGGGGTTGAATCCTGAGGATTCGGAAATCCTGCGTTGTTCTTGCCCAGATGCTATTGCGCAAGGCGTGCCAACCAGTGCCAACAAACGCAGGCGCCACGGAAGAATCAGCGCAACCAGCCGAAACCAAGAAGAAAATATCACAGGGGAAAAATATCCGGTGCGCGCCGGGGCAGCGTCTGCAGGCTGGCAGAGCAGCAAAAGCGGCCGCAAGCAGCGCAAACGTATGCTGGGGTTATACGACGAGAGGGGAATAAGGGGGTGGCAGTACGGCAAAAATCGCACACCAGAAGAGCTATCTATACAAAATTATTATGGTAACGCACCTGTATAGCAAAACGAGCAGCGATGGTACAGGACCAGCAGACGCTACGAGCAGCTCACGGCCGCTGTCAGGGGATCATAACGGGAGCCGTTTCCAGCCCCAGCCGACGATACAGGGGAGCGCACTGGCGCAGGTCGTGGCACAGCAGCACACCGGGCAGGCGCGCGACAGAGGCCAAGGCCTGCCCGCCGGCGATCAGTCGAACCCGCGTCGGCAACTGACGCCGCAGCAGTTGCAGATCGGCCAGCGCCTGACGAGCGCTGTAATGACTGCTGAACGACAGCGCCACGGCCGAAAGCTCCAGCGAAGCCACCAGGGGCGCAACCTCGCTCACCGGCAGCGGCTCCTGCAATAGCAGGCCGTTCAGCCCGCGGGACCGCAACAACGCCGCCGCCAGTAACAGTGCCAGCCGGTGACGCTCCCCGTTGAGGGTGGCGAACAGACAACGGGCGGGCGCCAGATCCGGCGCCGCTGAGGGCGTCTGGCCGGCCATCCAGTCCTGCAGCACCGCACTGAGGGTATCCGACAGCAGATGTTCCTGGGCAATGGTGAGACGGCCACTGCACCAGCCAGCATCCATCTGGGCCAACAGCGGCAGAGCGCTGCGCACAACAAACGCCTCAATGCCCAACTGATTCAGCTGCGCCCTCAACTGCGTCTGCAGCTGCGCCACGGGCAGGCTCAGCCAGTCCGCCGAGGCCTCCACCGCCGTATCCGGCTGCAGCTGGCGCAGCTGGTCGGCCCGCTCGCTGGCGTTCAGGGCAAAGATGCGCTGTGGCCGCCAGCCAGCCAACTGCAGTTGTCGAACCTGCCGCAACAGCTCGACCTGCGTGGCATCGTACTGGCGCCGCCCCCGCCCATCGCGCGTCGGGCAGGGCAGACCGTAGCGCCGTTCCCATACCCGCAGCGTATCCACACCAATACCAACCGCGTCACTGAGCTGCTGAATACCAAGCTGCACAGCGCACCTCCTGCTTTTCCGTCGAAAACCGTCAAAACCTGCCAGGCCGCCAACAATGCCCCGCTCTTACAAACAAACGGCGACCAGACCGCGGAACCGGCGGCGTTCAAAACTACGGCAAAGAAACGTTCATCACTCCGCCATCACCTCGGTGTCAGTGCCAGCGTCGGCAGCACCAACCTCATCCTCAGCCTCCGCGCCGGCCGGCGCCACGGGATGCGGCCGACTATCGATCGCGCCATATTCGAGCGCTATGATTTCCAGTTCCCGCTCACCACCTGGGGTACGCACCAGCACCAGATCACCTACCCGCTTGCCCAGCAGGGCACGGCCAAGGGGCGCCTGGTAGCTGATCAATCCGCGCGCCGGATCGGTTTCATCCACACCGACGATACAAAACTGCCGCTCTTCGCCATCCTCCTCCACCGTCACGGTGGCACCAAACAGCACACGTCCCTGAGCTCGCTGCGCCTGCTGCAGCGGATCGATCACCTGCGCCTGTTCCAGCCGTTTGGACAGAAAGCGGATGCGGCCGTCAAAGCGGCGCAGGGCGCGCTTGGCATACTGGTAGTCGGCATTTTCGCTGCGATCACCATTGCCGGCAGCCCATTGGGCCGTGCGCGCCATGGCCGGCCGCTGCGTATACAGCAAATCCTGCAATTCGGCCCGCAACGCCTCGGCACAGGCCGGCGTCATATACAGCGCCGTCGAAACCTGCTGCGTCATTGCTTTAACCTCCCCGTTGGTGTTCAATCGGCGGATCAACCGCCTGAATCCCCATCCCCCTCTCGCTGCAGGAGAACCGGATGCGCCCTCTTGCCACCCGCACGCCGTACCACATTTTTGCCAGCAACGTCGAGGAGGCAGCTTTGCGGCAGTTCGAAAGCGCCCTGCAGCAGCCCTTCACGCTGCGCGGTGCCCTGATGCCCGACGCCCACAGTGGTTATGCTCTACCCATTGGCGCCGTGGTCGCCACCGCCGGCGTGGTGGTGCCCGCCTGGGTCGGTTATGACATCGGCTGCGGCCTGTGCGCCCTGCCCACCAGTTTCAGCCGGACAGCGGTACAGCAGGTCGCCGGCGCTCTGTTCAAGGCCCTCTACCAGAGCATCCCGGTCGGTTTCGCCCACAACCGCGCTGACACGCCCTGGCCCGCCGCCGCCAGCCTGCCAGCCAGCCCTTTCCTGCGCCAGCTGTTCGGCCAGGGTGGTCTGCGCCAGCTGGGTTCACTCGGCAGCGGTAACCACTTCATCGAAATCGGTCATGACGAAAACGACCGGGTCTGGATCATCGTCCATTCCGGTTCGCGCGCCCTCGGTCACGCCGTCGCCAGCCATTACATGCGCCTGGCCAGCCCCGACGGCAAACCGCGCGAGGGGCATTTCGGCTTCAACGTCAGCCAGCGTAACGGCCGTAACTACCTGCAGGATCTGGCCTTTTGCCTGGCGTTCGCGCTGGAAAACCGCCGTGAGCTGGCTCGCCGGGTCGAAACGGTCATCAGCCGTCACTGTCATGGCGCCGGCGACTGGTCGCGCCTGATCAATCGCAACCACAACCATGCCGAATACGCCCACAACCTGTGGATTCATCGCAAAGGCGCCACCCAGGCCGAGGCCGGCATGGCCGGGGTGATTCCCGGCAACATGCGCGACGGCAGCTTCATCGTGCGCGGCAAGGGTCATCCGGCCGCCCTCTGGTCCAGCGCCCACGGCGCCGGCCGCGCCCTCGGCCGGCAGCAGGCCCGCCGCACCCTGTCACTGGCGGATTTCACCACCAGCATGCAGGGCGTGGTCGCCCGGATAGAAGCCGCCACCCTCGACGAGGCCCCCGCCGCCTACAAGGACATTCACCAGGTTATGGCGCAGCAGCACGACCTGGTGGAAATCGTCGCCTGGGTGCGGCCCATTCTCAATATCAAGGGCTAGGCGGCACCAGCAACAGCGTCAGGCGCTCGACCCGCTGGCGCAGATCACCGATGCGCAACAACAGGCCATCCTGTTCCAGCCCCGGCTGCAAGCTGCTGATGAGGGAACGACCGACCCGCCAACGCCCTTCCCGGCCCCACAGATCGCGGGTACGCAGCCCCCACAGATTGTGCAGCAGCGCCGCGCGGCCCTGGTGCGCTCCCAGATACAGCAGAATGTGCCCCGGCAGATGAACCAGGGTAACAAAGGGCTGGCCGTGCTGCAGTAAGGCCTGTTCGCGCTGCGCCGGGTCAAGATGCTTCAGCTCCACAACCTGGCCGGCGCGGGCCTGGGCCGCTGAATTGCGCGGCAACCACAAACCGAAGGGCACGAACAGATCGCGCACCAGGGCGCTGCAATCGCGGTTGCCATACAGCTCGCCCCAGCCGTAGGGCTGGCCCATCAGGCTATCGGCCAGCGCCGCCAGCCGCGCCGCGGTCAGCGGCAGGGGAAAATCCTGTGCCGCTGCCGGTCGCCGCACCGGCACCAGCCGTGCCCAGCCCAGGGCATCCGCCAACGGCAGCAACAACATCTCCGGCTCTGGCGCCAGCGGCAGCAACGTTGCCAGCCCCACCTGGCCGCGATAACGCCCCTGCCCGTCATGCAGGCTCTGTTCATCGCGCAGAATCACCGCCAACGGCGCCGCCACCAGCCACGCCATCAGCTCTTCATCCACCCAGGCCACCTGCTGCGCCGGCACCCAGCCCTGCAACAGCGCCGTCTCCACCAGCAGCCAGCTGCCATCGGGCGACTGATGCGTCACCCGCAGCGGCGTGGCCGGCGGCAGCACGCCATGCTGCAGCAGATCAAAGGGGAAACCGCTGCCAGCCTGGGCCGGATCGCCCAACAGCGGCCGCGCCGTCGGCAGGGCACGCACCTCGCAGCGCGCCACACTGATGGCCGGCCGCCACAAACTCGGATAATCCGCCACCGCCGTCCGTGCCACCAACTGGGCACAGCGCTCGGCCGCCAACGGTCGCAGATTCTCGCCATAGGCCGTTCCCCGCTGCAGCCAGTCCAGCGCCCAGAACAGACCCTCATCCTGCAGGCCGGGTTGTTCTCCGGCCTGCCATTGCCAGGCGGCAAAATAACGGGCGCGGAACTGCGCCAGGCGTTCCTGCTGCTGATCCGGCGTCAGCAACGGCTGATCCGCCGTCGCCGCTGGCAGATAAGCTGACGGCCGCTGCGGCAATTCCCGCACATCGCGCGGCTCCAGACCAGCCAGTCGCGCTTGGCAACCAGCCAGCAACAGGACCAGAAGCAGAGCCAACAACGGCGGCACAGAGTCCCAAAAAACCTGGAGACGAAGCCCCTCTCTTGGCTTAGGTGAAATTCCCAACGGTGGCATCACCGCGTTCACCCTTTCCCCGCCGCAAGCAAACAGAGAGCGCCCGGCACAGTCAAAATTTCTGGCGAAGGTTTGAAACCGATGGGCAGTTTTTTCAGGGCAGGCATGGCGGGTTCTCTCCGTTGAATCTGAGACAGGACGCCATGATAGCAGATGCGGCTACGGCTTGCAGCCGCGACAGGAGATTGCCGGGAGCAGGAAGGCAATAGCGTTTCGCGATTATTCCCACAGAGAAACCGCTCATCTGAAAACCCAGCAGGATTGCGGCAGCGGCCCGTAGTCGCGACCGTCAGCCCGGAGAAGCAACTCCGTGATTGATGGGGCAGCGCCTAACCGTAAGCCGCCAGCCCCACCAGCATCGCCCAGCTGAGCGCAATCACAAAAAGGATCGGGTCACGCAGCAGCGCGGCCGTCGGGTCACCATCACCCCCCTGCCGCACCCGGCTGACATAGCGCCACAACCCGACAACGCACAGAGGCAACGTCAGCCAGCGCGCCATTGCCGGATGCACCACCACATAACCAGCATAGGTGAGCAACGCAGCCAGCGCGCTGGCATAAACCATCAGGAACAGAAAACGCGGGCGGTAGACTCCCAGAACCTTTCGATGCCGCTGCGCTCCGGCACCCAGCAGATGCGCCTCGGACAGCCGCTTACCCGCGCTCAGAAACAGCGCAAGCCACAGCACCGAGGCAAACAGCCAGGGCGAAACCCGCACATCAAAGGCGGCTCCGCCAGCCTGCAACCGGACCAGAAAAAGAGCGGCGATCCCCAGCAGATCGCAAAGAGGATAACGCTTGAGCGCCAGACTGTAGAGCAGGGACAGCAGCAAATAGCCGGCGGCGTAGGGCCACAGCGCCGGCAACCCTTTAAAACACAAAAAAAACGCGAGCAGCAACAATACCAACAGCAACAGCAGCGCCTGCTTCGGCGCTACCACACCACTGGGCAACGGCCGCCGACACTTGCGCGGATGCAGGCGGTCGGCCTCTACATCGATCAGATCGTTCAGCACATAGGCGGCGCTGGAAATCAGCGCGAACAGCACAAAAGGCAGCAGCCAGCGTGCTGGGGAAAACGTGCCCGGCGCAATCCCCGCCAGAAGTGGCGGGAAATACAGCATCAGGTTTTTCAGCCACTGATGCGGCCGCAGCAGGACGAACAAAGGTTTCATTGGGCTTCTGCGCGCAGCTTTTCAGCCATTTTTCCCGCAGCCGATTTATAATGCGCCGATTCAGGTGCCTTTTGATAGGCTTGCTCAAAAAAACTCTGTGCTTTTTTCACATCGCCCATCCTAAGAGCGATTTGACCACTGCGATAGAAAGGGTGCGCATCTTTCGTTTTTTTAAACAAATGTGCATATGTTTCCAGCAGGTTCTCGTAAATCTGTTTTTTCTCGGCAGAGCTCTCTGTTTCTCGTAAACGCCGAGCATCAATAAGAACCAAAAGTCGCAGCGTCCGTTCATTCATTTCCTGCGGAGCCGGATAACGCTGCAACAGGATTTCACGCGCCTTTAGAAGATCACCCTGATCGACATAGTATCTAACCTCATTAATAAATGAGTGGCTAGAACCTTTATTTTTTTGCCCAAGCTGAAACTGCTCAAGAGCCTGTTCCTTCTTTTTACTGGCCAGAAGGGCTAAACCATATTCATTCTTCAACTTATTAAAGTTAGGAGATTTTCTGATAGCATCCGCATAGAAGGCCTCTTTGTCCTGCCATAGAATACTTCGTTCAGTCGTTGAAAAAGCACCTGCGATCGCCCAGCACAAAAGCAGCACCAAGCCATAAAAACTGTACTTTTGATGCAGCCACAAGGGTTTCAAGCCAGAAACAATTCCCACAGACATAAACGCCGCCGGCAGGTAAACGTATCGTTCCGCCAAAGGCGTCCAAGCGATACCGGTTATAGCAATAAGAATTGCCGGCGTAATCAGATAAAGCGAAATCAGAAAAAAACTCCACCGCAAACCGGGCTTTTTAACCAAGTAAACAGTCACCCCAAAAATTACCAAACCCAATAAAACATAGAGATCATTGGCTTCAACTATGGCGAAATTCAACGGCTGAGGAATAAAAATCTTCTTTACATAAAACCCGAAAACCTTAAACACAACACGAACCAGGTCAAGCCCCTCATAGGGAATCCGTTCAATCAGAGAAGAAATGCCCCGAGAACCCTGTGCATGCCGGAACGCGCGCAATAAAAAATAGCCCGCCCCCCCAAAAAAAACAGGCAGCGTGTAAAAACACGCCGGCCCCCAAGGCAAACGCAATGCCGCAGACCCTGTTGTGCTGCGTTCTGCCTTATTCCAAACAAAAATCAAATAGGCCGCAGCCGGCAAAAAAAAGACAACGATCTCTTTCGAACAGATACCACACACAAAAAAGCCGAACGAGAGCGTTAAAAACCACCAGGAATCGCTCTTCAACGCCTTGAATAGAAACAAAACCGCCAGTAAAACAAAAAAACTTGCCAACAAATCGGATCGACCCGACATCCAGTTGACCGATTCGGTTGCAATGGGGTGAATTGCAAAAATGAAGGCTGATACAAAAGGAAGGAAGCGTGTTGAATTGTCTGATTTAAAAACATTCTCAGATATGAAGAAAATCAGGATAGCGTTGGCCGAATGCAACAAAACATTTTCCAACAGCATAAATGATGGCGTGAAGTCCCACAGCCACTTATCAACCCAGTAAGTCAAAATAATCAGAGGGCGATAGTAAAAACTGCTGCGCGGAGCAAAAAGATGCCACCAATCAAACGTAGCGTCCTGCATTCGGCGCACAACATCAACATCATCTATTGTCAATGTTGTATTAAAAATTGCCGGATAATAAAGGCCCAGGCAAACAAAAAATATGAAAATAATCTGAAAATTTCTGCGTAGCGGCATAGAGCTAGCGGTCGATGACATCTAGAAAAAAATCCTCCAAACTGCGTCGGCTCGGCACAATGCTGCGCAACTGATAGCCCGCTGCCAGCAAAGACTCAATTCGTAACGACAACCCGACCCCAGAGCACTGTTCGACCCTTTCACAACCATCAGCCGCGAGAGTTTCAACAAGATATTCCGCAGAGTTCTCGTTTCTGATATCCGCTACACGGGCAAGGGCACGCAATTCCCCTTTATCAAGAATGGCAAAACGATCGCAGATCATCTCCACATCGCTTGTAATATGGGTACTGAAAAAAACCGTCTTGCCCCGCTTTTTCAGATCCAGAATAATCTGCTTTACCAGCGCCCGACCTACCGGATCAAGGCCACTCATCGGCTCATCCAGAATGTAAAGCTCCGGGTCATGCAGCAATGCCTGCGCCAGTCCCAGACGCTGCACCATGCCCTTGCTGAAACCGCGAATCGGTCGATCCGCCGCAGCCTGCAGATTCAGCTGTTCCAGCACCAGATTTGACGCCTGCGCTAATTGACCATTCGACAGGGAAAATATCCGGCCAACCAGCCTGAGATATTCCCGCGGTGTCAGAAAATCATAAAAAGCCGGGTTCTCCGGAAGATAGCCCAGCCTGGCCCGCGCAAGAGGATTAGTCACCTCCAGACCAAACACCTGCGCCCGACCGCCGGACGGTCGGATCTGACCCGTCAGAAGTTTGATCGTAGTACTTTTGCCGGCACCATTGGGACCAAGAAAACCAAAGACCTCCCCCGGCTCAACCTCCAGAGTCAAACCCTTTAACGCCTGAACAGGGCGAAAGCGCTTATCACGAAAAATCTTCACCACCTGCTGCAACAAAATGACCGGCGTTTTCACTTTTGCTGCTCCCGGGAAAAAGCCAAGCGGCTGGTTGTCTGAACCCTGCCGGTGGCGTCCAGAAAAAAACGACCGCCATAAGGGTCTGCCGGGACCTCTGCCAGAAGCCCGGCATCAACCAGCCGTTCAAGCGTCTTAGGATCATGACCGAACAAGCCCCTGTAGTGTTCAACCGCCTGTTCAATCCGTACCATAGCCTGCAGCGCCTGACGCCGGACCATTAACGCCGAATCCAGATACCTGGCACGGTCACGCCCGATCATGTCATCAAGAAAGGCCAGTGCCAGAGCCGCCTTGCCCGACTGTTGCAGATAACGCGCCGCCAGGTTGGCCAGCAAGGGATGACCGGAAAGGTCAGCGGCCCTCTCCATATAGGTTGCTGCAGCGGCAGGTTCCTGCAGAAAATAACCCGCATTGAACCCCGCATAGTAGGGCAACAGCCAGTCCCAATAACGAAAATTCATGGCATACGCCAACAGGCGATTCACATCCTCAGCGCGATTCACTTCCCAGGTAAAGGCCGCCTGCAGAAAGTAGAGCGTATCCATATTGTAAGGATCAAGATGCACCGATGATTCCAGAAAACCGAACAGGTTCTCCATTTCTGGCGTCTGGCGATTCCCGGCACGCCATTGCCTGATCATGTCGCCATAGTAAATCAGGGCCCGAAGACTGTAGAACGCAGCAACCGTCAATCGCTGGTCAGCGGCAAATAAACGCACCACGGAAGCCTGTGGCACATAGCCCAGTTTCACAAGAGACGGACGCTGCTGCAACTGACGCCCGAATGGAACCATAAAAACCATGTACAGCAGCACCAGTGTGAAAAAGACATAGGCCACCCGAGGCATTACTTCAGTTCCCTTCGCTCCAGACACCAGACCGCCAAGGCCAGAACCACAGCGGTGTATAGCGTAAAGTAACCCAGCCCCCAAGCCATATCCACTGCCTTAATCTCCAGGCCATATACAGCCTGGGTGGTAAAATCCAGCGCTGAAAAATTGGGCAGCAAAACATACAACGTCTGCACCAGCAGCTTTGCCAGCGGTGAAACATTTTCCGCCGGCAACCCGGCAAGATAGTCCATCACGTTCTGAGAGGCAGAGCCGGCCAGAAAAACCGCCAGAGAGCCGAACAGCGGCAAGAAAAACGACGTGCTGACACAGGAAAGCATCAAGGCCATCAATGCCAATAAAACATAGCGCAAAAGGGCAAAAAAAACCGCGCACCAATAGGCTGCCCAGCTAAAGACATGCGCGGTGGAATACTGATCGCCCATGACCGCTATCAGCGCCGCTCCAACGGCCCCCAGAAACAACGCCGTCAGCGACAGACACAAAACCAGCGACAGCGCACGAGCCAACAGATAGGTTGAACGCCTGAGCGGCAATCCCAGTAGCGCAAACAGCCAGCGCCGCTCGATATCGCGCCAGACACCGCCCCCGCCCAGAATCAGCGCCAGCAAAAGCAGCGTAAGAGACAGCCAGCCCAGCGTTGTCGTCACCAGCAACTGCTGCACCTGCCGCAGAGAGAAGACACTGATAAATGGCGCCAACAACAAAAAGAAAAGCCCTGCCAGGAAAATAACCCGCAGGACTTTATCACGAATCAAACCCACATTAAAAAGCCAGGACAAACGAATAAAATTGATCATATCTTCTTAAAAAAGCCCTCTATTCCTAAAAATAAAATAGAGGGCTCATAGAAAAATAAAAACTAAAGGGTCTTATCAAAGTCATCCGTGGTGCCGATAGAAGTTCCAACGTCTGGCGCATCTGGCATCGTGATTTTAGTTTCCTCACCGTAATAAATACTTGCATCTTCCGACGAAGACATAAAGGTTCTGGTCCCTTTATCATGGTAAGCAGCAATTACAAAGGTATCGCCGTCTCCGTTTTCTGCATAATCAAGCTTAACCTGATTCGACAGCTTAACTTTAAGAGAATTATCACCCTCTCCCAAAGTTGCCGTTGCGTCTTCTGAGTAAGCAGCAAACGCCGTACCAGCAAAGGCTAAAATAAGCAAAAGAAACAATGCCTTTTTCATATTATTTTCCTTTCTTAAATTATTCGGGCAAATGCGTCTGACCAGCCAGAAAACCAATCAATACGGATAATTGTTGTTATCGGTATAGTAAGCTTCCAGGTTGGTTTTGGTGCTGCGAATGTCGCTGATGGCGGCGCTGTTAAACGCTTTCTGGCGATAGGCCGCAAACTGCGGAATGGCGATGGCGGCCAGGATGCCGATAATGGCCACGACAATCAGCAGTTCGATCAGGGTAAAACCCTTCTCGTTTTTTCTGAACTTACTCAACATAGGATTCTCCTTTCCCTTGGTGGGGTTGAAGCGGTGAGGGCCGAACAGCTCGGCCGATTGTGAAAATGAATACTCGCTTGGCGAAGCGCTTGCCAGTGTAGCGAAGTCTGGCCGGAATGCAAGCCCGCGATTGCGAAGCCTGACCGCCAGCAGCGACAATGGTGCAAACTGTTACAGCAAGAACCATACGCAAAAGCCACAACAGACCACAACTTTATGGCCAGGCCGCGCCACTACCGCCCAGCGGCAGCGGCCAGCACATTTCATTCATTTTTCCAACTATAGAGAAACTGCCCAACAGGTGACGGCCCACGCCATACGGCCTGACAAAAAATGTCACCAAGAAGGGGCGTGACCGGCACGCCGTGACCACCGCCGCTGCAACACCGGGGAGCAGCCCTTGTCGCGCCAGGGCCGCGTCGGCGAAGCCGGGTAAGCGGCTGGGGGTTTGCTGCCACGGCAGTGCATCCGCTGCGCGATGCAAGGAAGGATCGCGGTTAAAAACCGCTCCCACTGCCTACTCCTCAGCCGATTGCTTCCCTTGTGGGAGCGGCTTGCAGCCGCGATTTCTGTTGCAAGGAATATCGCGACTATAAGCCGCTCCTACAATCTCATCCTCGGCCAATTGCTTCGCCCGATGGGATGAGCGGCAATCAGCTCACCTGCTCCCAATCAAACGCAGTCAGGTTGCGTTCAGCGCTGTCGAAGTCGATGCCGATCAGGTAAATGGGCTTGCCCTGGCCCTGATATTTCTGCTGGTAGTTGCGCTGTCTGATCTGCTCCAGGGCCTTGCCGCCGCCATCGACCTTGAATTCGATGAGATAGATGGCGGTGTCGAGCCGCAGGCTCAGGTCGATGCGGCCCTTGCTGGTGACATCCTCGGCGGTGAGATCGAGCCCCAGGCTGGCCAGATAAGCGTAGATGACGCTGGCGTAGTAGCCTTCATAGCTGCTGATGGTGTTGTTGACGTAGTTGTTGTATGGGATCGAGGCGAACAGGCCGCGCAGGGTCTGGTCGAACTGGGCCAGATCCTGCTGCCTGAGGCTGGCCAGCAGCTCTTTTTTGACCGGCAGGACGTCACTGCTGTCGGTGAGATAGCGGATGATCTGGTCGTTGAACGAGATGCTGACCTCGCGGTTGGGCAAGCCCAGGCGATATTCGCTGCCGAAATCGGTCTGGCGGCTGTCCTTGATGGTCAGATAGCCGGTCTGGAACAGCAGGGGTTCGAGCCGGATGTTGTCGATATCGAAACTGTCGATCAGTTCCCTGCTGACGTGCAGATTGTTCAGCTTGGGAACATAGTAGTTGCTCTGGCGGATCAGCTTGATCAGGAAGCTGGGCGTGCCGGTGGCGAACCAGTAGTTCTCGAAGCGCTGGTCATTTTTGATGAACAGCAGAATGTCGAAGGGGTTGTAAACCCGTTCACCAAGGAAGTTGTAGCCGTTGTACCACTGGCGCACCTGAGCCATGTCGGCGCCCTGCAGGTGGGCGGCGAAGGTGGTTTCGAGGTCGTGCTGGGTGTAGCCGCACAGGGTGGCGTAGGTCGGATTGAGGCTGATGTCTTCCAGATTGTTCAGGCCGCTGAATACCGACACCTTGCTGAATTTGCTGACGCCGGTGAGAAAGGCGAATTTGACGTGTTCGTCGCTGTCCTTGATGGTGGTGTACAGATCGCGCAGCACCTCGCGGCCCTGGCTGGCAACACCGGGCTGATCAAGGTTGTCGACAATAAGCTTGTCGTATTCGTCGACTAAAATGACGACCTTCTGGCCGTATTTGCGGGCCGCATGGCGAATCAGATATTTGAAACAGCTGCCGGCGTCATCCTCTGGCGGGCATGAAATGCCGAGGCGTTCCTGATTCTCGCGCAGGATGGCGGCGACATCCTGCTTCATGTCGGCCAGGTCACGCGCCACGCCGCCGAAGCTGATCTTGATGACGGGATAAACGCTATCCCAGTCCCACGCGGGTTCGATGGCCAGACCGCTGAACAGTTCCTTGCGGCCTTCGAACAGCGCCTGCAGGGTGGATACCAGCAGGCTTTTGCCGAAGCGGCGCGGTCGGGCGAGAAAGTAGTATTTGCCTTGCTCGACCAGTTGGCGCACCTGGGGGGTTTTATCAACGTAGAGGTAACCTTCCTGGCGGATCTCGCTGAAGGTCTGGATGCCGATGGGCAATTTTTTCAGGGCGGTCATGGAGAGTTCTCCTTGGGGCGGGTTCTCCTTTATGCTGCCAGGGTGCGCCGCCATGATAGCAGATGTCTGGGCAGATTTCCGCGCCAGAGCTGCAGCCCCGACGCGGAACGAGGCACCTCCAGTGCGCACTGAAAACGTAGCACTTCATGTGGCTGTACCAATTTTACCCCAAACGCAGAATCCGATCACAGTCGGCTAGGGTGGATGGCCGATGCGATACCACAATCAGGGTCAACCGGCCTTTGAGCTGCAGCAGAAGCTGGCGGATCTGGGCATCTTTTTCCTCGTCGAGGGCACTGGTGGCCTCATCGAAAATAACCACCTGCGGCTGCCGATACAACGCACGGGCAATGGCGACACGCTGGCGCTGTCCGCCGGACAGGCGCACGCCGCGCTCGCCAATGGCCGTATCGATTCCCTGGGGCAGCTGCGCCAGAAAATCGACGCCAGCCTGGGTACAGACCTGCAGCACCGCAGCGCGGTCAATCCTTTCCTCCGCCACGCCGAAGGCGACGTTCTGCGCCAGCGTGCCATCAAAAATATAGGGGAACTGGGGCACATAACCGATGCGGCAGCGCCAGGCCGGCAGGTCGACCGGCTGCAGAACACGGCCATCAAGCCGCACCGTGCCCGCACCAGGCCATAACAGACCGCAGATCACATCGATCAGTGTGCTCTTGCCACAGCCGGACGGCCCCATGACGCCAAGGGATTCACCGCGCCGAAGACGCAGGTTGAAATCGTGCAGCACCGGGGCGCTGGCCGCGCCATAGGCAAAGCTGACGCCTTCCAGCGCCAGTTCGCGCTCGAAGGTGAGGGGCACTGGCGCTTCCGCCGTCTGCGGCGCGGTGGTTTCCAGCGGCGCCTGCAACACTTCAAGCAGTGTCAGCACATAGGGACGGGAGCCACGCACCCCGGCCAGGGACGACAGTACCCGATTGAAGGCCGGCAGACTGCGCCAGGCGGTCACCGCCAGCAACGCCGTGGTGCCGGTGGTCTGCAGCGGTGAATAATGCAGGCCGAACAGCATCAGCACAATGGCCCCGGCCACCAGTACAAACCCCAGACTTTCCAGTGCCAGCAGGGGAGATTCCTTCCAGAACTGCTGCCGGCCGAAGGCTGCGGCAAAACGGCGCGCTGGCGCGGCAAAGGCGGCGACAAAATGCGCCGCCGAGCCGGTCATCTGAACATCCTTCACGCCATGGATGGCCTGACTGGCCTGCCGGCTCATCACCAGTTCCGCCTGACGGCAGGCCGTGGCGCTGCGATCAAGTCCCCGCCGCAAGCTGCGATAAACCAGCACGCCCACCGCCGCCTGCACGGCAAAAAACAGCAGCGACACCAGCGGCTGCACCAGCAGCAGGCCTGCGAGCAGGGCCGTCAGCATGGCCAGTTCGCACAGTATGTTCAGGTGCGGCGTGACAAAATTGCGCCCCAGATGATGACGCCAGTTCACCTGCTGCACCAGATCGGCGCTGTTCTGCCGCACCTGCCAGAGGTAATCGCGCGCCAGCAGCCGCGCCAGCAGTTGCTGGCCGAACAGGGCCTCCAGACTGGCGCTGTAACGCGCCATGCGATAGGTCACCAGCCCGCGCAGCAAATTTTTCAGCGGCACGGCCAGCATCACCAGCAAGCTGAGACTGCCGATAAGTGCCCGCGGCGTGGCCAGCGCAGGCTCCAGCCAAGAAAAAGTACGCAGGGACTGCAGCGCCGCCAGTCGCAAGGTAGATAAGGGATCGGACACCGCAGCGGCATAAAAGGCGATAAGCCCAACGGTGGCGGTTTCCACCAGGGCCAGAACCAGCATGGCCGCCAGTAGCCACCAGAAACGGCGTTGCAACAGCGGCGGACACCGCCGGTAGACCTGCAGGCACAGAGCGTTGGCAACCTGACGCATCCGCTACTCCTGCATGATCACCAGCGAATGATCGCCGATGTTCATCTTGCGGGCGGCTCCCACCAGCTGCACTTCCTCGCCCAGCAGACTGTCAGCCAGCACCTGATTGAACAGCCGGACATCGCGGTTGAGAATACAGTCGCGCAGAATGCTGCGTTCAACCACCGCACCCGCCGCCACTGAAACATTCGGCCCGATAATGCTGTCGCGCAGCACCGCGCCGGCCGCCACATGCACCGGAGGCAGCAGCAGGCAGTTGTGCGCCACGCCGGCCATGGCCTGGTTGCACTGCAACAGCCGGGCATTGGTCTGCAGCAAAGCCTGCGGTGTGCCACAATCGAGCCAAGCATCAATAAGGGGCGCCCGAAAACGGGCACCCTGCCGGATCAGACGCATGAACACCGGCGGCAGATAGAATTCGCCTTTAACCCGCTCATCGGCAGCGATGCTTTCGGCCAGAGCGGCCATGAAACGCGCCCCGTCCTTCAGGTAAAACAGCCCCACCTGCGCCAATCGCGATACCGGCGTATCGGGCTTTTCCACCATATCGACGATGTAGCCATCGCGCAGCACGTTGACGCCAAAGCGTTGATAATCCTCCACTTCCAGCGAATAGATCAGCCCATCGGCATCGGCGCACAGCTGCGAGATAGCCCGCAGATCGGTTTCAAAAATGGTGTCGTTAAATACAATCAGCAGATCATCGCCCGCAGCTATCTGTGCCGCCGCCAGCCCAATTGCATGGGCCGGCCCGCAGCGCTGTTGCTGTACAATGAAACGGCAGGGCAGCTGCGGTAGCTGCCGGGCGACAAACTGCTGAATCTGCTCGCCCTGATCATCTACGATAAACAGATATTCGCTGACAGCCAGCGGCTGCAGCCGCTCCAGAATATGCTCCAGCACCGTTTTACCGGCCACCTGCACCAGAGACTTGGCCTTGCTGTGGGTGTGCGGCCGCAGGCGGGTGCCCTTGCCGGCGACGGGCAGAATTACCTTCATGTTGCTCTCCAGGGTTTGCTAGACTTGATGGCGGCGCCAAAACGCGCCTATAGCCCCGCGTTGGCACCTTGCAACGATCTGCGAGGAACAGAGCAAGGTTAAATGGACGAAAACGGATGAATCACACCGAGCTGTTGAAAACCCTGGATAACCGGGTCGGTCCGCACCTGGCCGGCCTGCTGAGCAGGCTTCTGCTGCGCCAGGACGCCAAAGCGCCGGGAATCTCGCCACAACGCCTTCTGCTGATTCGCCCCGGCGGTATTGGCGACGCCGCCCTGCTGGCTCCCAGCTTGCTGTCGCTGCGGCAGCATTGGCCCGACGCCCGCCTTGATATCCTGGCCGAACGGCGCAACGCGGCGGTATTTG
Organism: Desulfuromonas thiophila; assembly: GCF_900101955.1. Lineage (NCBI taxonomy): Bacteria > Pseudomonadati > Thermodesulfobacteriota > Desulfuromonadia > Desulfuromonadales > Desulfuromonadaceae > Desulfuromonas > Desulfuromonas thiophila. The sequence continues at coordinate 16,610 of NZ_FNAQ01000023.1, forward strand.
ATCTGTGCCCCAGCGTTGCGCAGTGCTACTGCTACGACCGGCCCGCCGACTGGCTCCGCTTCACACGCCAGCGCTACGACCTGATCATCGACAGCGAACAGTCACACTATCTTTCCGCCCTGGTCGCGCGCCTGCTGCCCGCCGCCTGCCGCTGCGGCTTCGCCAGCAACAGCCGGGCCAAATTATTTGCCGTACCCGTGCCATACCATCAGGCCGATTACGAAATCGACAGCTTCTATCACCTGCTCGATGCCCTGGCCATCCCGCGCCCAGCCCAGCCAGTAATACCATTCCTGCAGATCCCCGCCACAGCAGCGGCGCAGGCGCGACCGTTTCTGCCGCCAGAGGCTGCGCGTCCGCTGGTTGCCCTGTTCCCCGGCGCCAGTATTTTCGAAAAACGCTGGCCCGCAAAGCATTTCCGCCAACTGGTGCAACAAGGCAGCGCACAGGGTTGGCACTTTGCCGTTGTCGGCGGCCCGCAGGACGGCCCCGCTGCCAACGCCATTGCCGTAAACAACAGGGTTGTCAATCTGGCCGGTCGTCTGCCTCTGGCCGCCACCGCCGCCGTGCTGCAACGGTGCGACGCACTGGTTACCGGCGATTCCGGCCTGCTGCACCTGGCCGTTGGCCTGGGCACTCCGACCGTATCGCTATTCGGCACATCAAGCACAAAAAAATGGGCTCCGCACAATTTCCCACATCGCGTTATCGATCACTGCCTACCCTGTTCACCCTGCTCAATTTTTGGCTCTGTTCCGCCCTGCCCGCATCAAGCCCGCTGCATTCAGGGAATCACGGCCGAGGAGGTTTTTCAGGCACTAACCGATCTGCTGGCCGAAAAATAAACCGCCGGCTCCTCCGGCCACCTTATCCCAAATCTCCACCACAGCTTAGGGGAACTGGCGCCCCTTGGTATGCAGGGCAGCAAAAGTAGAAAGCACCGTATACGACACAACCAGGAGAAGCAGCCAGAAGCCCCACTGCAGCCCTGCCTTCGGTTGCCCCAGCAGTGGACACAAGACAAAAACAAACGCCGTGTAATCGGGAAACGACAGGAACGATTTGATATTGCGCCTGAACCACCAGCTTCGGTATCGATTGAAAACACGCAATAACACAAACCCACCCAGTTGCCCCTCGTGCTGCTTCAGTGCGAAACCCGCCAGATAGCTGATGTAACATTCCGCCAGATGCAGCTGCACCATGGCCCAGATGAACGGCTGTGCCAGCCATTGCTGTGACCAAGCCAGAGCCAGCAGGATGAGGATGTCACCCAACAGGTCAGAAATATGATCGAGGTAACGCCCGAAATCCGAGGTTTTGCCTGTCAAGCGCGCCACAGCACCATCGGTACAGTCGCAAACGTAAGCAATAACATAGACCAACGCACCCATAGCAAACCCACACCGCGTTCCCCACAAAAACAATAAAGCCGTCAGGCTGCGCAGAAAGATTCCCGTCAGCGTGACAGCATTCGGCGTCCAACAGGTTTGGTTGACCGCAAAACGAATCAAACGTCGGCTGAGAGGCAACACCACCAACACAGCCCACCATGTTTTCAAAGGCAAAACCGCGTCAATCTGCTCCGCAGAAACATATCTCCGGCTCATCTTCCCGTCTCCGCAAGCAGGCGCCAAATTACGCAATATCAAAAACTCCGCCAGTCATTGGAGAAATCAGTGCGGCCAGAATCTTTTGCGCAACAATGTCCGGTGAAAGCAGTGTTCCATCAGGCTCCTTACCAAAATTGCGTTCGCGCAAACCGGTTTTCACCCGCCCAGGACTAGCAACATTGACACGGATTCCCGCAGGAGCAACCTCTTCCGCCAATGCCTGCACAAAATTAACCAGCGCGGCCTTGCCGCTACTATAAGCTGCGTACCCCGCCCGTCCCCTGGTGTACGAGCTTGAGCCCAGGAAAAGCATCGATCCCCCCTGCTGACGCAGCAACTGCGGCAGGACGGCCTTAGATACATTAAATGAACCTTCAACGTTCACGGCATACAGATAACGCCACTGTTCCAGCGACATGAAAGCAACATCACGACGAATCAGATCTCCCGCGCAATTAACGACAAAATCAATTCGACCGGATTCAGCTACAATCGCATCAACAAAAGATCTGACACTTTCCGGCACAGTCACATCTATCCCCGGCACAGTATGACGCCCCCCCACATAAACTCGAGCACCCATACGCCGCATCAGTCTAGCAAAGCTGGCACCAATACCCTCGCTTCCGCCAATAACAACCACGACCTTGTCGCAAAAAAACGGAGATAAATCTTCCTGTGAAGAAAAAATTTGCTGACTGTTCAGCTGGAACAATTTATCCGCGATATGAAGATCAATAGGATACGTAATTTTAATATTCTGCTCATGGCCTTCAACACAAAAGACATCATGTCCCAAACGCATCACAAGCTGACAATCATCCGTCGCATTGTCGACACCATCATCCTGGGCTCGGCGATGGGCAAGCAACACAAGATCACGGGAAAATGCCTGCGGAGTCTGCCCACGCCGAAAACGGGTGCGGTCTGGAATATTTGCGATAAAACCATTGGCGTCAACTTCCACCAAGGTATCCGCAGAGGGGATTACAGTATCGACCGCCTTATAGATATGAACGGCAGCAATCAATTCCTGAATCACATCATGGGAAAGAAATGGTCGCACACCATCATGAATAAGCACATAGTCGGCAGAACTGCACTCAATGCCGATTCGCGAAGACTCCTGCCGGGTTTGGCCACCACATACAACCTTGGAAACCTTCGAAAAGGAATATTGAGAAACCAAATCCCAGACCTGATCGACATAACATTCATGGCAAACAATGACGATTTCATCGATCGAAGGATAGGTTTGAAACATTTTTACCGTGTGAGCGAGAACTGGCATCCCTGCCAATTTCAAGAATTGTTTTGGTTGCTGATCCTGGAAACGCAGGCCAGAGCCTGACGCCAAAATAATTGCTGAAACCATCAAGACTCGACTCCCAAGGGTCGTTGTTTTTTAAGCTCACGCAAAAAAACAAGGTTCAAAGCAAAAAAAAGGAATAAGCCTCCGGCCACCGCAATCTGAATGGCAACCACAGGTTGCTTTACAAGTGGACCAACGACAAAAACCAGAGCATCCAATTCCACATCATGGAAATAAGGCATCAAATTGCGTCTCTGCGTAAAATGAAACCAGCGCGCCAACAAAGAAGTGCTCACGCCCTGTGTAATTAAATCACCCCCTAGCCTACTGGCAAAGCCTGCTTTTGCCAGCGTGCGCTCCTGATATCCTCTTGAGATGATAATTAAATTATTGACTCCAAGATAAAGCAGCAACCAGAAAAAAACAGCGATAGACTGGTGAGAGATCCAGTAGCCATGCCCCAGCGCCAGACATAACAGGACAATCCGCACCCGGTCGAGAATAGCATCCAGATATCCCCCAGCTGGGGTGGCGTTCTTTTTCAACCGCGCAATCGTGCCATCGACACAGTCCAATAAATAATTAAGTTCAAAAAGGACAACAGCCAAGATGGTCGTCCAATATGTACCTTGGGCAAATAAAACTGCCACAGGTGGCACCAATGCAAATGCAGCCACAGTAATCTGGTTAGGGGTGATCTGGGTGCGGTTCGCCAAATAAAGGGCCAGACGTCTCACAAAAGGAAGGATAAAAAAAACTGCCCACCATGATTTACGCTGCAAACAACTTTCAACATCTCCCAAAGAAAAAACCATATTCTTCAATGGTAAAAAATCGTCCCGTTAAGTCGCATGGCTCCAGCACGCTCCGCTAAGATTTTCCCACATTTTAACGGTAACATAGATAAAAGAACCCCACAAAAACTTCTCCAGTCAAGCATGTCTTGTATAAGCACATTTAAATAGCCATTGAGGGCACTCAATCTGTCATCGTCAAGAAGGCTTAATGTCGCCAACCTCCGCAAATGTTCCTTACGCGTTCGTGGAAAATTGGCAAATTCCTCTGGAAACTTTGCAAGCAGACGCTTTCGTCCTGCAATTTTATGTTTTAGATTAGAGGTTATTTGTCCTTCATGTACCCGGCGATACAATAGAACGTCTGGGACAAAAACTGCATCGCCCCAATGCAACAATCGCAACCACAAGTCCCAATCCTGACAGCTTTTAAATGATTCGTCGAAACCCCCAACAGAGGTTAATGCTTCTCGTTTAATCAGAGGGACAGAACACCCGCCGATAACGTTTCTAGAGAGCAGCAATTTAAACAATCCATCTTCTAATTCGACTTTATATGGCGCAAAACAAGTCATAAGGCTTGCCAAGTTTTTGACATATGCAAATGAACATCCGACAAGGGCACAAGGCAAACTGGCACATTTAAAACATTCAATTTGCTTAGATATTTTTTCGGGCAGCCAGAGATCATCATCATCAAGAAAGGCAATATACTCGCCCGATGCCAGCCTTGCCCCAGCATTACGTGCAGCTGGGGCTCCCAGAGATTTTTCGTGACGCAGAAAAAGAATCCGGTCACCATATTTTTCTTTCAGCATCGGCCCTAAAGGAGTTGCCGAGCCATCATCAACAACGATAACTTCGAGATTCTGATAGGTTTGCGCAAAAACGCTGTCGAGGGCTTCCAGCAGAAAGTCCAGCCTGTTCTTACTGGGAATAACGACAGAAACCAAAGGGTGCTCAGCGTGATTAAATAACGACATTATAGATCCACTATATCTTTATAAAATTTAGCGGTAGAGGCCCCCAAACGATCCCATCCGAGCAAATCCGCTATGCTTTCAGCCGTTTGCGACATTTCCTCTAGATTACAATAAAAACTCTTTTCAATAGCACGCCTTAAGGCCCCTGACTTTGAGGGGTCATACAATATTCCCCCGCCATTTACCATAAGCTCTGGCAAGCAGCCCAACGCCGGTGCAATTACTGGCGTTCCCATCGATAAAGAAAGAATAACGGCGCCGGATGTAAGTATATTTCTATAAGGCGCCAGCATTATATCTGCTGCAGCAAAAAAAAAGGGAACCTCAGCATTAGGAATATAATCATTGAAAAACTTAAGCCCAACTTTCCCTATCTGTTCAGTCTCAAGAAGAGAGGAATCAACTTCTCCACGCCCAGCGACAACGAGTGTCACATCTCTATCAAGTCGTGCAAGCTGATGCACGAGTTCAGTTATATTTTTGTATTCTCTCAATAAGCCAAAAGACAAAAAAACAATACCTTCATGAGGCAAGCCGAGCTTGTTACGAGCAACTTCTCGACTTGGCTTGTTCGGGTAGCAGCCAATGTAATTACCATGAGGTATTACGGCTGTTTTCTTTGCATTGCCGAACCGACGCTGTATTTCAGAAAGAGCAAATTCGCAATGACATATGATTCCATCACCAAAACGGATAAAAAAATAACGAAAAAAAAGATCCCAAAAAGGGGTGCGAGATTCATGCGGTAAAATATTGTGAACTGTCCAAACAAGACGAAATCCGAGGGTTTTTGCTGCCAAGATGCGGAAAACAAGAATCATAGACCGAAGAAAAGTAAGCCTCCCCATACGATAAAGGCTGGATGGCCAATGAATGTGGATAATTTCTACGTCTTTATGATGTTTGCAAAGCCAAGACAATTTTGGGAAAATAGAACTTTTATAGACATCAATATGGCACTTTTTTAGAGATTCCGACAACAGCTTTTGATAGGGATTCCCATCAGCAACAGGCGCAAAAACTACTTTCACAACCAAACCATCTCCAGATAAAACTACGAAAATATCTCCTCTAATGGAGCGACAATTTTTTTATTATAGGATGAAGCAAACTCCAATGCACAATCCGAAAGATGCGTTCTCACTTGATTATTTTTAAGCAGATATAACAGCTCTGCCTTAAATTCAGAAGCAGTGTCAGCCACAAGAAACGCACTACCTCGCCCGCTCTCCAAACCAACAGCGCCCTCAGATGTTGTCAAAAGAGGCAGGCCGAAACCTAACGCTTCAATATTCTTTATCTTCAAGCCAGTTCCAAACTGTACAGGATTTATTACCACGTCAGCAGATGAGTAAACAGCCATCAAGTCATCAACCACGCCATAAAGAATACAACCTGTCGGGAATTGACTGAATTTAGAACAAACAGAACCAGCGACACCTAGGGTCAGGCCTGGAAAATCGCACAAAACACTGGGCCAAACTTCATTAAGAAAAAAAGTTAGGGCATGAACATTTACATTATTCCCTGACCCTAAAAAAAGGACTTCACGAGCAACCGAACGTTTCTTGAATAGATTTTTAATTTCGCATCCATGCCCAACAACAAGGCATTGTTTATCAGGCACAAGAGAAGCATAATATGCACGATCATGTTCCTGAATCGCAAGAACTACATCTGCGCGAGACAAGCCCTTTTTCTCTTCGGACTCAGTAGTATAAAACCATGATGGAATATCGCCATTTTCGATAAAAATCTTATGTCTATTCGCAAAAACATCATGCGTGTCTAATACTTTTTTAACACCGCTAAACAAGCCTAAATACCTTGAAAAAAATACGTATTCTGCCAAAACAATATCAAATTTGAATTCTTCATGGAGACCGATCAATACAGCATCAACTTTCTTATCATGCCAATCATCAATTCCATAAGGAAAGAAATAATTTAGTTTAAGTATTTTCGAGACACGGTCAACAATACGTTTCGTATATTTAATCTGAGGGATGCTGTATGTATAACTCCAAAATTTATCCCATTTTTCCTCCATTGACTTGTTATCACCGTTGCCAACATCCAAAAGAAATAGACAAACTTCATGTCCCTGTTTCTGCAATGCGCACAAGAGTGTAGAAAGCCTTGCTCGATTACCTGAGCTGGCAGGATGGGTGGGAGTATGAGACAAAACAAGTATTCGAGGCATAAATTATAACTTTTTTGAAGAAAACATCGCAACTTACAACAGAAAGACCGTATCTCAATATCACAAAAAATAATATATTTCTTAAATACTTCTTTAAAAAACATGAAAACTAGAAATAATTAAACTTTAAAAAAAATAAGCTTTCTTGTGGCAGGATAAGAATCATACAATTCATAAGAAGAAAAATACTTCATACCCCCGGCAATAACAAGATCCAAAGAATAGTTATCTTCTGAAAACATGTTTATATTATTAAAATAAGATGGATTAGAAACTATTTTATCATCAGCCAGCGAAACGAACTCCAAAACAAGACCATCATTTGCAACTAAAGACAAAACCTCCATCACAGAATTTATTTTCTTTCCCATGCCTAAAACAAGATGATGAAGAAGGCCAAGGCATAAAACGACATTAGACTTAAAACGCTCTGTTGCAGGAAGGATAAATGGATTCGAAGTAAAATCCCTGGATTCAAATCCATCACCTTTACGTTGCTTTCCGTAAATTTCTTTGGTCAGGTCATCGAATGACATCAAAAGCGGTGTAATGTTTGCGCTATTTTTTACAGCATACCTGTAAAGTGTATCGATACTAGACTCGTCAATATCAGTTGCTATCACTCTAGCGCCAACAGATTCAGATAGTATAGAAAACCAACCTGTATTTGCTCCGATATCTAAAACCGTTCCCGGCTTAAGTTTGCTTAAAATTTTATAAACATTTTCCTGTTTATAGTTCCACTTTGAGTGGTCACAGATATCCGAATCTTCTTCCTTTTTTGCATAATACTCAAGATAGCCACTTGAAGGAGGAGAAACATCTAACCGATCTATCTCCCCAATAAGCATTTTTGTGTACTTAATAAAATCGCAATATTTCTTTTTGCCAAGAACCTTGCGGATGTTTTTCACTGTCTGAGAAAATGTAACCTCAGTAACATTACGACCCATTAGTCGCGTTAGAGTTTTTACAACAAAACAAGAAAGTCTTCTTATCGAAAGCCCTGAATGCTTCAATCTTACCTTTTTTAAATCATCCCAGCTTGGTGCAGGCTTGACACAATTACATGCCCGCTCTGATAACATTTCACGAGCTAGGGAATAATCTCTCTTACACATGGCCAAAAGAGGAATAATCATAAATTTGACCAACATCTTGTCGTATACTGCATAACGAGCATCGTGTACATCACTTCCAATATTTAGCCAATCCTCTTTGTAAAGATTTTCTTTCATGACTAATGACGTGAAATCAACGAATACTGGCCTAACACCATCGAAAACAATATTTCCAGGAATAGCATCCTTAAGAGTTAAACCATTAATATCAAGCGAAACAAAAAGCTTTAAATGATAAATAACTGCATCTTTATACATATTTGCAGTCCACTCGTGCGGATATGTCGTTACGTATCGCTTATGGCATAGACTGAAAGGCAAATCAAAAGTACTTGTCTCTACAACACCTTGATCAAACAATGAGTACTTTTCGCACAAAGAGAGAACCTTTTTAATTTCTTCATAATAATCATTATTTATAACTCTAATATATCTGTTTCCATCATCGTATAGTACGCTTCTGTTATCGTAACCTGTAATAAGTCTCATATTTTCTCGACTATATAATCAAAGTTATTATATCAAATTTCGGGGGGGGGGGCAAACGGGGGAAAGGCACATTTAAATCGTACAGGGACTCTCTTCCCGGCAACCAGCTGTCCGATCCTTCATAACCAGACAGCTTTTTTCAGAATGCGCTGACGCAAATGTTTATTCAGTGCTCGCTCACTCACGACATCGACCTTGCGTCCGAGCCGCATGGACAAGGCATCAATTAGGGCCAGCTGATCTAAAAGTGTTGTGCCGGATTGAAAATCAACCAGAAAATCAACATCACTCCCTTCCCCGTCATCGCCTTTTACAACGGAGCCGAACAAGCGAACGTTGTCAGCGTGGTATCGTGCAGCAATCGCCAGAATATCTCTTCGATTTTTCTCTAATTCTTTTAATAGTTGCGCCAAAACCTTTTCTCCTGATCACGGTGCCATAAGGAAGCAGACACCCGTGAAGCCAGGTCTCCTGATTCGCCAGAATTCACCTATCACAGCAACACCACCTTACATTCGTTGATAATGTTACGAAATGCCTCTGTCGTACTGGCCCAATCGACGATATCCACCTTGAATGGCAGGTCCGACTGATCAAATGCTTCCTCGACGTCCGCCAACCTCTCAAGCGAGAGCGGTTCCGTCGTTACGACTACGAGGTCAAGATCGGAAAACTTTTTCGCTCCCCCCCGCACTCGCGAACCAAATGCCCAGATCGAATATTCCGAAAGATACTGTTTTAAAATCTTAACAACGATCTCCAGATCGTGTGGATCAAGCAGCAACATCCTGTCTTGCCGGGCATTCATCAGCATTTCGATGACAGCTGCTGAAACAGATACGCTGCCTCTTCAAGAAAATCAGGAGCAAGCCGATAAACAGCCTCCGCTTTACTTTTATCGTACGTATGGCTGCTGTCGTTGCGGGCCTGTCGATAAACCTTCCAGCGCGACCAATCGGACCGGAGCAAACCATGCTGATTGCCGGTGCGGATCAGATCGGCAAAACTGTCGAACTCCGCCGCATCGACGCTGGCCGAGGTTTCTTTTAAATAGCGCTTGAGCATTTTATGGCTAAGTTCATAGGTAAATTCAAAGCATTGGATAACGGAGTTGCGTAACTGATCAAACAGCTCTTCATCCTGTTGCGCCATTTCCGAGGTGGCAAATTTCAGGCTTTTTTCCAACTGAGCAATAGCGCTCTGAAGTGACGAAAAATCGAGTTCCATAGGGTTACACCTCATGCCTGCACAAGAACGGGAAGATGCCTTAGGATTTGATCGTTCTTTTCAATCTCAATTTTCACCTCTTAGCCGATGAAGTGTTACCGGTATATGCTGCCGGAACAATTCGAAGTCACCGTCTGTCGTCAGAATCGGTATTCTGAGCCGATCAGCCACCGCACAAATAAGAAAGCCCGTGTTCGAGCCCTGAACTCCCTTTGCCCTGCAGGCGTTAAAAAACTCTTCTGCCCGCTCGAAATCGCCAACTGTCACCCCACTGACAATCGCTGCGGTTCGCTGCGCTCACCAGCATCCTACTGCGGCGCCGTGGTCGCCAGTCCGCTGCTTTGATCCACAAACGCCAGCACCTGCCGCGCAAACTCTCGAAAATCACCAAGATGCTTCGTGATAATCGCGAACACAATCTGCCAGTCGATCTGCTGATAGGCATGAACGGCTGTATTCCTGAAGCCGACAGCCTTGGTCATCCTCTCCGCAATCTCATGATTGAGACAGCCAGCACGCTCCAAGGCAACAAAGGTTCCCGTCATGGTTTCCGGTGCAGGAACTTCAAGATAGCTGATAATGTGCAAGCCAATATCAACACATTGCTGAATGGAACGTTCAAGGTTGAGGGTAATGATATCCTGCAAATCGTAATCATCAACCAATTCTTCGTATTTCGCCGGCGTCTTGTCCTGTATCCGCTTGACACACCGCCTTAAACTTTCCAGCTTATTGAGGACAACAGCTCTATCCATTGATAAACCTCTGCTGCCTTTGCTCAAGGGTACGAATCACATAGGGCATCATGTCTGTCTGATTATAAATCATCCGCTTATAAAGATTAGCCAGCGCTTGGAGATCTTTTTTGATCACCACCCGCCCTTTGCACAGAATCTGTTTCAAGATCGTCCCGGACAGCTCCGCCAAATCAACCAGGTCGACATCTCGCCGAAGCGTTTGCGCCAAAAGCCTGCTCAGCTCTATCTTCTGTTCGGCATCCAAAACGTGGTTAAAGAGAACGGCAATATCAACATCACTGTCGCCACGCATGGTGCCGGTCACGGCCGAACCGTAAATAATCGCCAGCTTCAGCCCTTCGACCCCTTCAAGCACACTGATTATCTGATCAATTATTTCCATTGTCATTTATCCTGCCAAGTAACACCGAAAGAGGAGCAGATGCAATTTAGTAAGTACACCTTTCCACCTCAAACAACGATCTCATTCTACAGGGAAGTGTTTTCGAACGGAACAAGCGACTGCGCCGTTTATCGCCCAATCCCTTCATACGCGAATCCCTCATTGCGAACGCGCACCGGATCGTACTGATTTCGCCCATCAAATATCACCCGCTGTTTCATCAGGCTTTTCATGGCGGCAAAATCCGGTGTGCGGAAAGGCTTCCACTCCGTCACCAATACCAGAGCATCAGCCTGCTCCAAGGCTTCGTACTGATGCCGCACCAGATGCAGCTGCCCACGGGTAAACCAGTCGGCCGGCAGAATGCGGCGCGCCTCTTCCATGGCTGCGGGATCATAGGCTCTTACCTGGACGCCATGTTTCATCAGAGCTTGCAGCAGAAAAACGGCTGGCGCCTCGCGCATGTCATCGGTGCCGGGCTTGAAGGACAAACCCCACAGGGCGATGGTCAGTCCGGCCAGATCGGGGTGGAAGTGCCGCTGAATTTTCTCGAACAGGCGTTGGCGCTGGCGTTTATTGCGTTCTTCCACTGCTTTTAGAATGAGTGGCTCGTAACTGCTTTGGCGCGCCATGGCGCTGAGGGCCTTGACGTCTTTCGGAAAGCAGGAGCCGCCATAGCCGCAGCCGGGATAGATGAAATGGTAGCCAATACGACTGTCGGAGCCGATACCCAGTCGCACGTTTTCGACATCGACGCCTAAGGGTTCGCAGAGGTTGGCGATTTCGTTCATGAAAGAGATTTTGGTGGCCAGCAGGGCGTTGGCGGCGTATTTGGTCATTTCGGCATCGCGCACGCCCATGGTCAGGGTGCGGTCATGATTGCGGATAAAGGGGGCGTAAAGCTGCTTCATCCTTTCGGTGGCCCGTTCGCTGTCGCTACCGATGATAATGCGGTCAGGGCGGGTAAAATCGACAACGGCGCTACCTTCTTTGAGAAACTCGGGGTTACTGACGACGTCGAAGGGAACCGCCGCGTCGCGTTGCTCCAACTCCTGCCGGATGGCAGCGCGCACCCTGTCGGCCGTGCCGACTGGGACGGTGGACTTGTTGACGATGACAGTATAGTGACGGAGATTGCGACCGATTTCACCGGCCACGGCCAGAACGTGCTGCAGATCGGCGCTGCCATCTTCTTCCGGCGGGGTACCAACGGCGATAAACAGGATCTGCGCTTGCGCCATGGCCTGCGGCAGGCTGGTGGTAAAGCTGAGGCGCTGCTGTTCCAGTCCGCTGCGCACCAGGCTTTCGAGCCCCGGTTCGTAGATGGAAACCCGCCCTTGCTTCAGCTGGTCGATTTTGGCGGCATCCTGGTCAACACAGACCACCTGCACGCCCATTTCAGCGAAGCAGGCGCCGGTGACCAGCCCGACATATCCCGTGCCAATAACGGCGATGTGCATGGAAATCCCTCTTTTTGCGCAGGCACAGGGGGGCGCTGCTCCGATTTTATGTTATTGACAACGCCTCTGCTGTCTGACATTTAGATCGCCCAGTTGAAAGGGGCAGATCGTCCCCAAGCAAACCGGGCCAGCGCCCCTCTTTTCTTCAGCAAGTGCCGGAAAGAGACGGCAAACTTCACGGTTTTATTCTCAACTCCAAGGCCTCACAAAAGGCGACCAAATCCAGCCACCCTTCCGCCATAATCCAGTGAATAATATCCAGGTCGATATCCTGATATTGATGAATAGCGATATTCCGAAAACCGGTCATACCAGAAAGGCGCACGGCCAGTGGGCCGTCCAGCTTGCCAGCTTTTTGAAGCAGTTTAAATGCTTCCGCGCTGCTTTGCGGCATCCCCAGATGTTCTTTAGATACGATATGCATGGCCAGATCGATCGCAGCCTGACAGGCGCGTTCGATATTCAAAACCAGCGCATCCAAATGGGTGGGAACAGAAAGTGTGCTGTCGGCTCCATACTCTTCCCGCATACGGCGGATACAGCGCTCGATAATTGCCGCTTTATTCAGGCCGACATTGTCTGACGACACGATAGCTCTCCTCTACTTCTTTTCGATCCTGACGAAACGTGAAATAACTCCCCAACAAGCGAGTTTCCGCCGCCTCAGTGTCATCCCGATGCAAGGTGACAAGACGTCGGCCATTCAGTATCGCCTCTCTGGCATACACCAGATTTTGGGCCGTTATCACGCCAATATCAATCGTTCTATTCAACCTTTCCTCAAGTTGAGCCGCCAATTCCAGACGTGTTCGCATGGATATTTTTTGTCCTGTTACAGGAAGCAAGGCAAGATCAATATCACTGTCTCGACGCATCTTGCCCGAAAGCGCAGAGCCCAGCAGATAAACAGCGGCAACGTCAGATTGGCCCGCCAGAACAGAACGGAGATATTTTTCGAGCCTCAACATATTTCGTCCATCCTGCGGGTCTTTTTCCACACGGCTCATGGTCGGCACCCCTTTTTCAAAAACGCAGCTATACCGCTATCAACAAGTTTCCGTGCCACTCGTGGCATAAGCGCTCCCCTTGAAGGGACAGACACCTTTGTAGCGGAACCGGTTCCGCTACAAAGGATTGGCTCTACCCTGCAGGAGCGGCTTGCAGCGGCGATGGGCGGTGCAAGGGAGGATCGCGGTTGCAAACCGCTCAGAACCAACCCCCTCCCTTGTCAGGGGGGAGGCTCTGGCCCAGTGGCGATGGCGACCTCAACAGCAAAGTGTTGCCACAGCGGTCGCGTCACTCAGCCCAGCTGCTCCCAGTCGAACGCGGTCAGGTTCCGTTCAGCGCTATCGAAGTCGATGCCAATCAGGTAAATGGGCTTGCCCTGGCCCTGATATTTCTGCTGGTAGTTGCGCTGCCTGATCTGCTCCAGGGCCTTGCCACCACCATCGACCTTGAATTCGATGAGATAGATGGCGTTGTCGAGCCGCAAGCTCAGATCGATGCGGCCCTTGCTGGTGACATCCTCGGCGGTGAGATCGAGCCCCAGGCTGGCCAGATAGGCGTAGATGACGCTGGCGTAGTAGCCTTCATAGCTGCTGATGGTGTTGTTGACGTAGTTGTTGTACGGGATCGAGGCGAACAGGCCGCGCAGGGTTTCTTCAAAAGCGGGCAAATCAGCTGTGGTCAGGTTGCGGTAGATGGCGGCCTGATACTGGCTTTTCTCTACGGTCTGGCC
>NZ_FNAQ01000024.1 GCF_900101955.1 Desulfuromonas thiophila
TTGGCGCCATGATCCACTACCAGCTGTGTTTCCCCAATCTGGAAACCCGCTATTCCTTCAACGATCATGTGCTGGGCTACCTCACCGGCCAGACCGTAGAGAAAAGCCAGTATCAGGCCGCCATCTACCGCAACCTGACCACCGCTGATTTGCCCGCTTTTGAAGAAACCCTGCGCGGCCTGTTCGCCTCCATCCCCTACAACAACTACGTCAACAACACCATCAGCAGCTATGAAGGCTACTACGCCAGCGTCATCTACGCCTATCTGGCCAGCCTGGGGCTCGACCTCACCGCCGAGGATGTCACCAGCAAAGGCCGCATCGACCTGAGCCTGCGGCTCGACAACGCCATCTATCTCATCGAATTCAAGGTCGATGGCGGTGGCAAGGCGCTGGAGCAGATCAGGCAGCGCAACTACCAGCAGAAATATCAGGGCCAGGGCAAGCCCATTTACCTGATCGGCATCGACTTCGACAGCGCTGAACGCAACCTGACCGCGTTCGACTGGGAGCAGCTGGGCTGAGTGACGCTCATCCCACCTGGCGAAGCAATCTGCCGAGGAGTAGGCTGTAGGCGCGGCTTGTAGCCGCGATGGCAGGGGCAGGGGATGATCGCGGTTACAAACCGCTCCCACAACGGCCTCAATGGCCAGTGCAAGGAAGAATTGCGGCTACAAGCCGCCACAGGGCCAGAATCCCCAGCCTAGGTGGTTTTAGCAATAGCGATTTTTCATCGTTGTGGCAATGCGATGTCATCGCGTTCAGTTCATGCAAAGCTGCCATTTGACCACCTCGGCTCTTAGAAATATTAAAACCCTATCAAGAAAGGATCCGGTTATGGCATTCCTTACGGAAATCGAAGAAACCCCCTTAAGCGGCCTGCAGCATGTCGACGCGCTGTTGATGCCAGGACCGGACTGGAACTATCTCACGGAAGATGGCTCGACCTTCCGAACCACGTTGACCTACAGTTTTTCCATTAGCAGCGGCATTGAGGGCGACAAGTCAGAGTTGAGAGCCTTCAGTGAGCAACAGATGGGAGCGGTACGCAGCATTCTTGATGACATCCGTCAAATCACCGGGATTTCTTTTACAGAAACAGACGCAGGTACCAATGCCGATCTGCACTTCGCCGCGGCGCAGCTTTCACTGGATCTTGCCGGACTCTGCAGCTACCAGTCCTCTTACGGTTATCAGGCTGATCAACTCACCTCATACGAGGCCGATGCCTGGGTTTACCTTAATCACGCGGTTTCCTCATACACCACCGAACCCGTAGGCGGATCAGCCACCTGGGAAACACTGCTCCACGAAATCGGCCACGCCCTGGGTTTGAAACACCCCTTTGAAACCAGTGGCGACAACAGCACGGTCTTATCAGCTCCCTACACAGATGATAAAGCCTACACCCTCATGTCTTACACGCGGGAAACGGCTGGAGAATATTACAGCACCTATAATGAATATGACCTTGCCGCGCTGACCTATCTGTACGGGGTCGATGGCCTGAGAGGCAACTGGGGCATCGCTACTGATGGAACCTATCTGGTGGGCTGCAGTCTTGATGAAATCTTTGAACTGCCGGCCGGATATGTCGCGCTGGCAGATCAGGGAGGAGAAGACCGGGTGGTCTATCAGGAAGGATCGGCTACTTATGTCCTAGAAACCAGTGAAGATTGGCTTATTATTAAAAACGCGGAAGCCGTTCATTTCATCGACAACAGCATTGAGTATATTCAGTTCTCGGATACGCTCATGAGCTATGATGAGGCTTACAGCATTGCTCAAAATTCAGACAATCAGGCACCGCAGGCACAAGATGATGACGCAAGTGTCTCCGCAGACACCCTGATAACGCTTGATGTTCTTGAAAATGACAGCGATGCGGATGACGATGAGCTTTCCGTGGCCATCATCACCACGGCCAGCCACGGCACCGCTGTTATCAATACAGATAAAACCATCACCTATCGTCCCGAAATCTACTATTCCGGCACAGACCAGATTGTGTATGAAATCAACGATGGCAAAGGCGGTACGGATCAGGCCACTGTCAATATCACCATTTCGCCGGCGGAGTCGACAGTTCCGGGAGGATTAAACCAGACCGAGGTTTCGCAGTTGTATGTCGCCATTTACGGTCGGGCCTCGGAAGGTTCCGGTAACCGCTTCTGGCAGCAAGCAACCGAAAAAACCGCAGCGGCAGCGGCGATGCTTGATTCCCAGCCTTCGATTGATTATTTCGGCGAAGCGCTCAACAGTGATTTCGCTTTTATTTCACATATTTACGAGAACACACTAGGGAAAACGGCTGAAGAGGACCCTGAAGGAGTGAATTTCTGGGTTGGGGCGCTGACCGGTGCAGCACCATTTGATCGCAACTACAGTCGCGAAGAAGTGATCGTCAGTTTGATCGATGCCGCCATGGACCCACAATACCGGGGTCTGGCTGCACAGGAGCGTTTTGTCAACAAGGTCGCCGCGTCAAATTACTGCGCCAACAACATCGAACAAGCCACTGTCACCCAAATCGACACCTTCATCGGGTATATCGCTGAGGTCACCAATGACCCGTCTACGCTGTATCAGGCGCAGCAATCAATCGATTCCGCCGCTGATCCTGAAAGCGCAACGGCCGGAGAGCAAACAGCAACCCTCAACAGCGTTCTGTATCTGCAGGATTGGGCATGAAGTTACAGAAACCTTCGGGCAGGATTCTGATTGCCGGGGCCGGGGGAGGAATC
This sequence comes from Desulfuromonas thiophila, assembly GCF_900101955.1. NCBI lineage: Bacteria > Pseudomonadati > Thermodesulfobacteriota > Desulfuromonadia > Desulfuromonadales > Desulfuromonadaceae > Desulfuromonas > Desulfuromonas thiophila. The sequence continues at coordinate 2,745 of NZ_FNAQ01000024.1, forward strand.
GGCACCGCCCTGTGCCAGCACCTGCGCACCTGCGGGATGGAAACCGTCGCCCTGCGCCGCGATCGGAACGACCGGTATGCCCTGCAAGAGGCAACGGCAAAAAACAGCCTGGTTTGCTGCGCCGGCATCGCGCACCGCAAGGCAAGCATCGAAGCCTACCAGCGATCCAATATCGCAACCCCGCTGTGCCTGGCCAGACAAGCCAGCCGTGTCGGGGTAAAACGCCTGATCTTCCTTAGTTCCATCAAGGCCGTTGGCATCAGCGCAGAGCAGGCAGGCCTGGAAACCCCACCGAGGCGGATCGATCCCTACAGCTGGAGCAAACGACGCGCCGAGTTGCTGCTGGAACAGCATTGCCGCGCCAACGGACTGGAACTGGTGGTTCTGCGGCCGGCGCTGGTTTGCTCTCCGCAGGTGCGTGGCAATTTGCGCCTGCTGCTCCAGGGCCTGACTTGGGGGCTGCCTCTGCCGCTGCTACCCCGGCAGGCGCCCAAACCCCTTATTGGCATCGACAATCTGGTATCCGCCATACATTATTGCCTGATCTGCGACAGCCGGTTGATTCAGGAAAGCCCTTTCATTCTGTATGACGAGCCGCCCCTGTCTCTGGCACAGCTGTATGAAGAACTTAGCCGGCAACTGCGTCGCCGGCCACAGGTTCTGCCATTGCCAGACGGTCTGGCAACATGGCTGACCCATCTTCCTGCCGGTTTGATCCAGGGGCTCTCACCCCTGCTACAGCAACCACCACCCCCACGAATAGCGCCTCCAGGCTGGCAGCCACCACTGGGGTTGGCGCAGGGACTGGAACGCATGGTCGAAGGTTTCCGCCAAACGGGTTAAAACCCTTGCGTCACGGCCAAGGCCGGCGCGGCGGCGTCCTTGGCCGACAGCAGCGGTTCCATGCCGGCCAGCGGCCAGTCGATGGCCAGCTGCGGATCATCCCAGCGAATGGCGCGTTCGGCTTCCGGCGCATAATAGTCCGTGGTCTTATAGAGAAACTCGGCCACTTCGCTGAGAACAACAAAGCCATGGGCGAATCCTTCCGGCAGCCACAGCTGGCGTTTATTTTCAGCCGACAGCCGCACGCCGTACCAGCGACCGAAGCTGGCGGAAGAACGCCGCAGATCGACGGCGACATCGAAGACCTCACCGACCACGCAGCGCACCAGCTTGCCCTGGGCGGCTGGCGGCAGCTGGTAGTGCAGCCCGCGCAGCACGCCGCGCACCGAGCGCGAATGGTTGTCCTGCACAAAGCGAACCGGTCGACCAACAGCGCCATCGAACTGGCGCTGATTGAAGCTTTCCATGAAAAAGCCGCGCGCGTCACCGAACAGGCGCGGTTCGAACAACAGCAGATCGGCGATGGGCGTGGCGATTTTCTGCATGTTCAGCGTGCCTCTTGTTCGGCCAGCACCCGTTCGAGATAGTCGCGGTAGCTCGACCGGGGGGTCGCGGCGATCACCTGGCGCATCTGGTTGGCATCGATAAACCCCTTGCGCAGGGAGATTTCTTCCAGACAGGCAATCTTGAGACCCTGACGGGCTTCGAGGGTGCCGATGAAATGGCTGGCTTCGAGCAGGCTCATGTGGGTGCCGGTATCAAGCCAGGCGATGCCGCGTTCCAGGCGCTCGACGCGCAGCTGGCCACGTTTGAGATAAGCCATGTTGACATCGGTGATTTCCAGCTCGCCACGGGCCGAGGGCGCCAGCTGACGCGTGATATCGACCACCTGCCCGTCATAGAGGTAAAGTCCCGGCACGGCATAGTGGGACTTCGGCTGCGAGGGTTTTTCCTCGATACCGATGGCATTGCCGTTTTTGTCAAACTCGACCACGCCGTAGCGCTGCGGATCGGTGACCGGATAGCCGAACACGGTAGCGCCGCCGGCAAAGCTGGCAAAGATACGACTGAGCTCCATCTTGCCGTAAAAGATATTGTCGCCCAGGATCAGGCTGACCGGATCACCGGCGATGAAGTCCTCACCAACCAGAAAGGCCTGGGCAATCCCCTTGGGTTCGGGCTGCACGGCGTAGCGCAGGCGGATACCGAAACGGCTGCCATCACCAAGCAGCTCGGTGAAACGCGGTGTGTCCTGCGGGGTGGAAATGATCAGGATATCGCGCACACCGGCCCGCATCAGGGTCGACAGCGGGTAATAGATCATCGGCTTATCGTAAACCGGCTGCAGCTGCTTGCTGGCCACCAGGGTCAGCGGGTACAGACGGGTGCCGGCCCCACCGGCCAGCACGATTCCTTTGCGGATTGCAGTCATGGCAACACTTTCCAGAAAAAACCGGCACGGCGGGAACAGCTTACGGGCCGCTCCAGCACATCAATGATTACAGACGAGATCCTGACAAACGCTTCAAAAGCGGCTCAGCAACCCCGCGACAGCTGCGCCGCCGCGTCATGGCGCTGACGCAGATACGTAGCGAGCGACGTGCGCCAGTCGGGGATGTGGATACCGGTATGGTGACAGATCTTGTCCTTCGCCAGCACCGAATAGGCCGGCCGGCGGGCCGGCACGGGATACTCTGCCGTGCGCAACGGCCGGATCTGCCGCGCCCGCACGGGAGAGCCCAGGGCGCGCAGCTGTTCAACGATGGCGCAGGCAAAGTCGTACCAGCTGCAGCAGCCGGCATTACTGTAATGGTACAGGCCGAAGGGCGCGGCGGCCCCACCACGGAGCCCGACCAGCCGCCAGAGCGCCGCGGCCAGATCGACGCTGAAGGTCGGCGTGCCCTGCTGATCGGCGACGATGCCGAGTTCCTCGCGTTCAGCCGTCAGGCGGGCAACGGTTTCGACAAAGTTCGCTCCACCGGGGCCATAGAGCCAACTGGTGCGAACAATGTAATACTGGCTCAGGCCACTGGCGACCACGGCCCGCTCCCCCTGCAGCTTGGAACGGCCGTAAACACTCAAAGGCCCAGGAGCATCCTCTTCGCAATAGGGCCTGCGCGCAGCGCCGGAGAACACAAAATCCGTCGACAGATGCACCAGGGTGGCACCCAGCCGCTGCGCCAGTGCCGCCAGATGACCGGGGCCGGCGCCGTTGACAGCAAAGGCCCGCTCGGCCTCGCTTTCGCAGGCATCCACCCGGGTGAAGGCGGCACAGTTGATCAGCAGCTGCGGCCGCAAAGGTTCCAACGCCACCGCCATGCCCGCCGGATCGGTCAGATCGAAGGCCGGCAGATCGAAGGGCAACAGCTCGATACCCTCTGGCGCAGTCTGGCGCACGGCCTGGGCCAGCATGCCACCGGCGCCGATAAGGGCAACCCGCAGCGGCGGCTGGCCGGGCCCTCTGAAGTGCCCGTTGCCGTCCGGCGCACCCCTCACGCCCCTTCTCCCAGGCCCAGGCGTTGCCGCTGGTAGCTGCCGTCCTGCACCCGCCGGCACCAGTCACGGTTGGCCAGATACCAGTGGACGGTTTTACGCAGGCCGGTGGCAAAGGTTTCCTGCGGCCGCCAGCCCAGTTCGCGCTCAATTTTACCGGCATCGATGGCATAGCGTCGGTCATGGCCCGGCCGGTCAGCCACATGGCGGATCAGCCCGCGGAAACCGGCCGGATTGTCGCCCGAGCGGGCATGGGCGCTGTCCGCTGCCAGTTCTTCCAGCAGATCACAGAGGGTGTGGACCACGTCGATGTTGCGCTGCTCGTTATGGCCACCGATATTGTAGGTCTGGCCGATGACCCCTGTTGTCAGTACACGCCAGAGGGCGCGGACATGATCCTCAACATAAAGCCAGTCACGCACCTGCGCACCGCTGCCGTAAACCGGCAGCGGCTTGCCTTCGAGGGCATTGAGAATCATCAGCGGAATCAGCTTTTCCGGAAAATGATAGGGACCATAATTATTGGAACAATTGGTAAGCAGGGTCGGCAGGCCATAGGTACGCTGCCAGGCCCGCACCAGATGATCCGAGCTGGCCTTGCTGGCGCTGTAAGGCGAACTGGGGGCATAGGCGGTCTGTTCGTTGAACAGCTCGGCCGGATCGGCCAGATCGCCATAGACCTCGTCGGTGGAGATGTGATGAAAACGGAAGGCGGCCTGGCCGGCCTCATCCAGCCGCTGCCAGTAGGCCCGCGCAACCTCCAGCAGGGTATAGGTGCCAACCATGTTGGTCTGGATGAAGGCAGCCGGACCATCGATGGAGCGATCAACATGACTCTCCGCCGCCAGATGCATCACCGCCGTCGGGTGATGGCGCTCAAAAACCGCCTCCAGCGCCGGCCGGTCGCAGATATCGACCTGCTCGAAGACATAGCGCGGACTGCCACTGACCGTCGCCAGCGATTCCAGATTGCCGGCATAGGTGAGCTTGTCGACATTGACCACGCGCACGGCGGTTTCGGCGATCAGATAGCGAATCAGGGCCGAACCGATAAAACCGGCGCCGCCGGTAACCAGCAACTTCATGTCCCTCCCCTCCGGTCAAACCCAGAAATAGCGTTCCCTGACAGATACCGGGTTTATCCCCGCAACTCCGGATACCAGTACTCCAACTCCTGCAGGCGCTGGCGAATCCGCTGGCCCACCACCGCCGGATGGAGCTGCTGCTGAATGTCCAGCGCGGCCCGCGAACCCAACCGAGCGGCAAGGTCGGGCTGTTGCACCAGCTGTTCCAGGCACCAGGCGGCATGATCAATATCGGCCTCAGCCCACAGCGGTCCAGCCGGGTAGGCACCCAAATCGCGGTCAAGCGGCTTCAATGCGTAGCGAACCGGCAGCGAATTGTCCACCGTCATGAAATCCATATTGGCTGACCAGCCCGTAGCGATCACCGGCTTGGCCAAGGACATCATTTCCGCTGGGGCCAGACCAAAACCCTCGGCCCGATGCAGCGACAGCAGGGCATCACAGCAAGATTGCAGATCCCAGGTCTGTTGCCGGGTCAAAAACTCATGAATGAAGAACACATTGGCCAGATCGGCCACCTCCGCTTCCAGTTCCGTCAATGCTGCCGGATGATGTTGGCCGTTGATGGTTTTGATCACCAGCCCCAGAGACTTCTGCGACCTGGCCGCCAGCCGAAAGGCCGCTATCGCCGCCTGCGGATTCTTGCGATATTGGTAGGAGTGGAAATCGTACATCACCAGCACCAGGAAGCGGTCTTCCGGCAAACCGAACGACTGCCGGCAAGCAGCGGCCGACGGGGAGAACTGGATAGCATGAGGTACGCGATACACCGGAACGGGGGCCACGGCGGCGACCGCCTCCTGCACAAAGGTCGAAGGCACCCAGATCTCATCGACATGGGCAAAGGCCGCATAGTGTGACGGTGGCACCACCGGCTGCTCCCAATGCCAGAAACCGATGCTGTAGCCGGCAGGCTGGCGGCCACCAAGCTGCAGCTGTTGCGCGGTCGCAGCCGTCTGGTCGGCATTGACATAAAGTAAATCGACCGGATAGCGCAGATCACTGGCCAAGGCCATGATGCTTTCATCGCGCTGCAGGTTCTGGCTCTGGTAACCGACATCGGTGGCGGAAAACGGGATATCGACCGCCACACAGGAGCGGGCCAGTGACCGCGCCGCCTCACCGACACCCAACTCGGCCCGCAGATAACCGATCAGGTTGATGCCTGCCGGACCAGGCCGGTCAAGCGGGGAAACAACAGGGACGCCAGCCTGCCGCTGGGGGCGCATCACGACATGGGTATGGGCAATCCCCGGCTCTGCCCCCCGGGGGGGGCGATAGGCCAGGGAAGGCCAGAACCGTCCACTTCGCTCCAGACCCCAGGCCAGGGGTTCAGCCACTGAGCGTTTGAGCAGTCGCGGAGTAAACTGCACCTCGTTGACCAGACGCACCAACCGCGCCAGCCAACCGGGCGTGGTGCGCGCTTCCGGCGACAAACCAACCGACAGCACGGTTCGCGCCATGCCCAACGGTCTGCCCATGCGCGGGCCGAGGGCCAGCAGCGCATCCCGCTCAGGCAAACGGCCCAGCAGTCGCAGGTACAGCTGTTGCAGGCGGTGAACATGTAACGGCGCAACCTGGTGTTCGGCCGAAATCGCGCTTTTATCCTGAAAACGCAAACTCAGGCGCGACGCACAATCAAAAGGCTGACCGGCGCATTGCTGGCGCAGCTGTGGATCACAGCGAAAATTATGCCGTTCCGCATCCTGGATAGGCGTCCCCTCGGCAAAACAACCGAAGCCATAAGGCGCAAGCCGATAACGTTCGGCATTGTTCGCCAGCACCTGTTCGGCATAGTCTTCGAACCGTCTGCGGGTCGCTGACGGCAGATTGCTGAAGGTAAAACGGTTTTGATGTTTCGAGACCCGCTCGGGGGCAAAGGGATCGAACCCACTGAAATGGAAAAAGACCAACGGCTGACCATTGACCTGCGGGTCAGCAAGCGGGGCGCTGTCACGGATAACGCGCTGGGCCAGATTCCAGTAGGCGACGTTGTAACCCGGATGGCGCAGGATCGCGACCTGGTCGAACAGGCCCGGCACCAGATCCATCCAGCTCTGATCGACAAAAATACCGCTGTTGATATCAACAATGCAGTCCCGCCGCAGTTTTTCCTGCCACCAGTGCAGATAAGCCAAGGCCGTATCACTGGCAGCAACGGCACAAAAACCCAGATTGTAGGTTCCGGCCCGGCGGATATCCAGCTCTGTCGGGCGATAGCTGTCGTTCAGCGGCGCCAGCAGGTGAGGTGTCAGAACAATTTTAGCGCCGGCGGAAAAAAGATCGAACAGCGCCGCCAGCGGCCGGTACAGAAAGATATCGGGATCAAGGTAAATCACCTGTCGATAGCCACGTTGCAGCAGATGCTGCAGGGCCCAGGGCTTGACCGCCGTGTTGAGTTCCAGAACCGTATACTGAAAAAGAAAGTCATCGCCATCGGGCAGATGCAGCTGGTCAAGGCGAATCGTATCAAATTCTGCCCTAAGTTCTTGCGCATAGGACAAGTCGGTATCGACGATGACGCAAAAGCGATCGGCGTCAGGCATCTGACGTGCGACACTCTGCAGCAGTGTGCGGGCGAAATGCAGGTAGTTGTTGCTGACAATGGTAACAACGGCCAGGTCGTTCATGCGCAGAGACACCCCCGCTTCACATCAGAAATGGAAAAGATCATCCTTGTCAAATTGCGCGGTCTTGCGCTCCTCGCCGGCTGAGGGATCAAGCGGCCGGCTCAGACGACGCACAACCGAAACCATCCCCATCGAATACAGCTGACCCCAGGCAATCGCCAGTGCGCCACAGCGACGCAATTGCAGGAAGGCGGCATCGTCAAGCGTATTGAGGCGCTCCGCATCCACGCGGAACAGGTCCTGGCGCGCCGCACCATCCGCTGCCTCAGCGACAGCTGGAAGCACCCAGGGCACCAGAACGCCGCTGCGGGCCAAAGCATCCACAGCCGCCTGGGTCTGACAGCGGTTCTCCTCGACCTGGCGCAAAAACTTCAGCACATCAACAACCGCCGGAGCCAGTTCTCCTTCCGCGGTAAAAAACGCTTCGCCGGCGCCACGCTGTGGCAACAGCAGACCGGAATCCTCCGCCACCGCCAGTACCGGCTGATCTACTCCCTGCAGCCGCAGCAAGCCAAAAGGATAACTGCGGAACGCTGAAGGCACATAACCGCCCCGCCATTGGCCGGTCGTCGTCACAAAAGCATTCTGCTCAGGCTGTAGCGCCAGCAACGCAACCAGACGATAACGCCGTTCCTGGCCCTGTGCGCCGAACGGTTCGAAGGCCAGCGGCAAGGCCAGCAGCGCAGCAGCGATTTCAGCGGCAACCAGCGGCGCCGTGCCCTGTCGGGCGGCAAAGGAAAACGAGGTAAAACGGCGCCAGGAACAGGTTGCATGGCGCTGCAGAGTCACCGGCGTCCACGCCATGAGATCTCCTCCAGATTTGAATAAAAGATATCTTAATGCAAAACCCTTCGGGCTGGCTCGGCAACCATCAGAGCAGCGGCCCCGGTCATCCAGCCGGGCCAGAGCGCCTCAGGCCAGCCCGCCTGCCGCCACTGTGCATACAGGATGTTGAGCCACTGCCGCAAAGCCGTCTGTCGCAACGACAAACTGGCAATTTCCTTGATTTCGCCTGGGGTGAGCGTCACCTTGAAGCCCAGCCGTACAGCCTGGGCACTGCTGGAAAAATCAATACTCTCAACCAAAAAAGGTCTGCCGCTAGCCGGAACCGGCGTTTCCGGCGCGGCACCGCCAGGGCCACCCGGTCGCGCCAGACTCTGCACAACCTCCGTCTGACCGGCATCGGCGCAGCTGTGCTGCTCCAGCCAGGCCAACAGATGCGCAACAACCCGGCTGAGCAATCGTTGTGTTACCCACAGCAACACAACCTCCCCGGAAGGAAGCTGGCCGCTCAGGCGCATACGATCCTCAAGGGGATGATAAACCGTCGTTAACCGCTGCAATTCCAAGGCTTCAGCCCTTTTCCCGGCGGCCGCGCACAGCCGCGCATCACTCACCAGCCCTCGCCAGCAAACACCGGGGCATTGTGCTGCGCACCAATTTCATAGAGAAACTCACACACCAGCGCGTCCTGCAAAGCCACCCCGGTAGAGACAAACAGCAGGCTCTGCCCATCGACCAGGGCGTTTGCGTCGAGATCGCGCAACTCCGTCAGGCGATCTTCCGCAAGAAGGCCCGCCTGATGCCAGCGTTTCATGTCCCCCAGACAAATTGATTGGCGGGAGTCCGTAATCAACCGGTGGGTGCGCATCAGCGACTCATCAAGTTCACTGAGATTGTCGGCGTCCGCCCCGACACTGGCAATGAACCGCAAATGACCGGCATTTTCTTGATAACACAGAGGTGTCTGCGAAGTGGTCGCCAGAAACACCGCTTCCACTGTCGTCAACAGCTCCGCCTGGGCGAGAAAGTCAACCCTAAGTTCCGGAAGATACTCAGAACACAGCCATTCAAACCGCTGGCGGATAGCACAATCCGGATCATGACAGACCAGCCGACGGCAACCCAGCCAGCGATGGAGAATCACCGCCATATAAAAACCAATGCGTCCAACCCCGCACAACCCGATGGACGCCGGTTTCAACCCGCTGCGCGCCAGCGCCAGACAAGCAATGGCGGCCGTACGAAACGACGAAAGCACGCAAACATCCATAAGGGCAAAGACATGGTTATCCGTATAATCGATCAGCAATGCCTTGCCAACACAGATCTTATCCTTGATTCTCCGCTGCTCTTCGTTGGTTCCGATAATCTTGACACACTTCAGCCGTCGCGAATGAACAACGCAGGGCATAACCCGGAAATCTCCCCGCAACCCCGGCTGGGTAAAAACCTGTTTGACCGGCAGCAGAATCTCGCGTTCCTCAGGCCAGCTGGCATAAAACCGCTCCAGCCGTTCCATGAACGGTTCCACCTGTGTCATCAGAAGCCGATGGATCTGGCTATCGGTCAGATAAATCCAGCCCTCATCGGCCAAGCGCAACCATGAAACAATCTTGTCGTCCGGCACATTCCTGGCACCCGTGTTTTCCGTACGGCAAGTTTCCGGCATCAGTCTGCCCGCCTTGCGTCAGACTGCCGCTGAAACCGTTTACCCCAACCGATCATAAGTTGCTCCAACTCCACAGATCGGCCAGGCGCAAGCGATAGCGCTGCTGCATCACAGCAAGTCAGGGCATCATCCACCCAGACCACCCGGCGCACCGACTCCAGCGGTAAACCCGTTGTTAAAAACTCATCGTTGTGCACAACCACTACCAGCGCCTCAACTTCAGACGAAAGCACCAGCGCCCGCACCCGCCGATACAGCGAGTTCAGCGGCAACGGCCAGTGTGTGCCCTCGGGGGTCAGTACCTGGTCCTGACTACACAGATGGCACTTGCGCCCACCGCGTGCCAGTCGCAGCTGACGGGCGCGGGCCGCCTTAAAAGCGGCCTCTCCTCCCACATAAACCTCCACGGGGATCAGCCCATCACCACCCAGCAGATCCTGCAGAAAGGGTTGCAGGGAAGCCGCCGAAACATCTCGCGCCCCCAGCAAAGGAGCGAAATTGACCTCATTAATAATGGCGCCGTTTTCATGCCAGGGAACAGCGATATCCGTAGTCATCAAATCAATCCCGGCCACCCGGAGATTGAACAGTTCGGTGGCCGCCAGAGCCACACGGATATTTTCCGGATGCACCAAGGTGGTCACATCTTCGTTGGTGCCACCAAACGCGGTCGATTCGATGTTCCGCAACGGAATCAGCACACCGGCCGGGACAATACTGGTTTCCGTATAGCCCGCTGCCTGGATGGCCGCGCGCGCCAGTGCATCGAGAGGCCGGATCTCGGACCGCAACCAGGAAGCCCTGCGCTGTTCATCTTCGCAACGCCGCTGCACCAGCTCTACAATGCTGCTGCAACCATCCCCCGTTACCGTCAGCGGCAGACGCTTAACTGCGTACAACAATCGCCCATGGGCAACAAACAGCCGGTGACAGACCCCCGCAACACAGCGTTCAACCAGCACCCGGCGGGAACGCGAACTGCGCAAGGCCCGCTCGAAAGCATCCTTCAGCGTCGCCTCTTCGGTCACGTTCACCGTCACAGCCTCACCACGATCCCGGTCGACAGGCTTAACCACCACCGGCCAGCCCAAAAACCGGGCAGCATCCAGCGCCGCGGCTTCCGAAACCACCTGACGATGTTCTGCCGCGGGCAAACCCGCCAAACGCAACAACCCAGCTGTCACCGCCTTGTCCTGAGCCAGCTTCGACCCCAGAAAGGAATCTGCGTCTGTGATGCTGCGATCAATCCGCCGAGCCCGATTGCCCCAGCCCAGTTGGAAAACTCCATTACCAAAATGAATAAACGGAATGTTCAGTCGATAAGCCGTCCGCAGCAGATAAAAGGTCGACTTGCCTGGCATCAGCCGGGAAAACGGCAGAATGAAATCCTTCTGGCAGGTCGCATCGAAGCGGGCAAAGTTCGCCGCATCCGGTGTTTGGCGCACAGCCCAATCGCAAAGCCGAAACGCCAGTTTTAGGGCCTGGTCATAGACCGACCGCGGCATCTGATCAACCAGAGGCAGCGCCACCCGGACACTCAAGGCGCCGGAGGCTGTCGACAGCGGACCGGACAGGATGGCCGGCGGATCAAAAACCGGCATGCGAACCGCGTGCAACAGGGCATAAGCGACAGACAGACAACCGCGCAACCAATCCAGCTCCGCCGTTTGTCCTTCAATCTCATCGCCATGAACACCGCCCCCGGTTCCCGTGTCCAGCCGCTCCAGCCAGGGAATAAGCAACTTTGCCCCGAAATCCACAGGAACACTGAATGAGAACTGAAAGAAGACCTTCAACTGCCGTACTGGCAGCAGCTGACCACCAGGTAAGTCTACAGACATAGATTCATCGTTCACTTGGCAAACGGCTGGTTAGCACACCTGTTTAATCGTTGCGCTGATGGCTTCCTGCGAAAGCAACATCAACCAGGCTGCAACAAAAAGGGCCCTGGCAGGAGGGGTTCCCCCGACAAGACCCGCGACGGAACCCTCTCTAACAGGATGTTGAAAAAGTCCCATCCGGGGCTTTTTCAACGACGCAAGCCGAAAATGCGATTTCCGTCTTGCTCACAAAATCAATCCATTACGAAGTAATGATTGATTTTGGTCGCCCGTCCATGGGCTCCAGCAGGCTGTTTTTCAACAGCCTGCCAGACTATTGCTGCTGTTCACTGGCCTGCTGGGCAGCAAGATGCTCACTCAGCGCCTTGCCATAAGCACTCCGCGCCGTCTGACAAACAGCAATCTGCGCCTGCAACTCAACAATTCTGCGATCAACAAACTGAATCATCGACAGTTGTTTTTTTGCCTCGTCGGCGAGGTTTTCCGTTTCGTATTCGCGACCATCGATCGTAATTTTCGCCATAACATTCTCCCTTGAAAGTTAAATCTGACTTACCCTAAAAAACGGCAACGGCTGCGATTGTCGTCAAAAACAGGCAACAATGCAAATGATTTTCCATAACGGGAGCTTAAAGGAACAAGAAACAAAGCCCGCCACAGCCTAAAGGACGTGTGGAAACCGGCAACCCAAGGCAAACACCCCTGGCTGAAAAACATGCTTTCCCCTTGCAAGGAATCGGTTCGATCTTTATAAACTGGAAGCATCACAGGCAGGCGCCAACCAGCTTTTCCAGCGCCAGCTCAATACAGCCGTGGCCAATTCGTTTCCCCAGCAGGCAATCCTCTCAGCATCTCTTCAGAACACTACAGGATTCCTTTGATTTCTGCTTCCTCCCTCAATATCGCCACCTGCTGTACGCAATTACAGTGCGACCGCGGCAATGCTGCCAAAACCGCTTTGCGCTGGCTAGCTGTCGATGGAACGCTGCGCGACTACAGCTTTGCCGAGCTTGACCAGTTATCGAATCGTTTCGCCAACGTGCTACACCCGTTCGCCCTGCAACCGCAATCGGTCATTGCCACCCTGCTGCCAAAATGTCCGGAGCATTTCATCGCTTTTCTGGGCACCCTCAAACAGGGCCAGATCTGCGCTCCCCTGTTTGCCAATCTGGGCGATCTCGCCCTGCGTGACCGTCTGGCCGACAGCCGCGCCCGGTTACTGGTCACCCGCAAAAGCCAACTGAAAAAGATCCTGCGCCATCAGCAGAACCTGCCGGATCTGCGTGCCATCCTGTTGACCGACAGCACCGAGGATCTGGCACCGCACATCCTCAGCTATCCCAAACGACTCCAGCAAGCTTCGATCCATTTCAGCGCCTTGCCAACAGCAGCCACCACGCCGGCGCTGCTGCATTACACCTCCGGCTCCACCGGACAACCCAAAGGGGTTCTGCACGTCCATGGCAGTCTGCACCAGCAACGGATCAGCGTCCATGAGGTACTGCAGCTGCAACCCGACGATCTGTACTGGTGCACCGCCGATCACGGCTGGATTACCGGCAGTGTTTACGGCATCATCGCTCCCTGGAGTGAAGGTATCCGGCAACTGCACTACGGTGGCGGCTATGCCGCCGACCGCTGGTGCAACATTCTCAGCCAACAACAGGTTAGCGTCTGGTACACGGCGCCCACCGCCCTGCGCCTGCTGATGCGGGAACCGGCGGAACAGTTGCGCCTGCTGCACCTGCCTCATTTAAGACACATCTTCAGCGTCGGTGAGCCCCTCAACCCCGAGATTCTCCGCTGGGCACAGCAAACGCTCGGCAAAGAGGTTTACGACACCTGGTTTCAGACCGAGACCGGTGCCATCGCCATCGCCAACCGTCCTGGCCTGACCCTGCGGCCGGGTTCCATGGGAAAACCTGTCAGCGGTATTGAGGCAGCCATTCTCGATGCTGCAGGACAGCCCGTCGCCGATGGCGTTCCCGGCGATCTATGCCTGCACCGCAGCTTCGGTTCTTTGTTTACCGGCTATCTCAATGCCACAGCAGCCTACCAGGCCAAATTTCGTGGCGATTATTACTGCAGTGGCGACTGCGCCAGTCGTGACGCGCAGGGCTATTACTGGTTCAAGGGCCGCACGGACGATGTCATCAACACCGGCGGCCATCTGGTCAGCCCGTTTGAAATCGAAAGCGCCCTGCTTGAAGTGGCGGAAGTGGCCGAATCCGCCGTTGTCGGCATCGATGACGATCTGCTTTACCAGAAAATCGTGGCCTTTGTGCAACTGCATGACGGTTGCCCGGCCAACCGGGAGCTGGAAATTCGCCTGCGCCTGCATATCAGCAACCGGGTTTCCACCATCGCCACCCCTCAGGACCTTGTTTTTATCAACCAGATCCCCAAAAACACCAGCGGCAAGATCCTGCGCCGGCTGCTGCGGGCGCGCTATCTCGGCCTGCCCGAAGGGGATCTCTCCACTCTGGACTGCCCATGAATCTGAACGATCAGCTCAATACCATTTTCCGTGAAGTCTTCGACGACGACAGCATCGTCCTGCGCCCGGACACCACTGCTGACGATATCGATGGCTGGGATTCCCTCTCCCACGTCAACCTGATTGTCACCATCGAAACGCGGCTGGGCATCCGCTTCGCGCCCCGCGAGTTGCTGACCTTCCGTAATGTCGGCGATCTGATGACCAGTATCCGCAACAAGCTGTCCTGAAGCGGCCATCGTCCGCACCATGAGCTTCACCTCCGCCGAATATTTGCTGCTGCTGGCCACCGTGTGGCTGGGCTATCAGCTCCTACCTGCCCGTTACCGCTGGTCGCTGCTGCTTGTTGCCAGCTACCTGTTCTATGCCGGGCTTCAGCTGCCCTACCTGCTGGCATTGCTGGCCCTGGTCACTCTGGTCACCTATGGCTGTGGCCGGCTGTTGACCCAATGCCGCAGACCGGCCAGCGCCACAGGGGTGTTCTGGCTCGGCATCGGGCTGAACCTGGCCCTGCTGGTCGGCCTGAAATACCTGCCGTTTCTCAGCGCCAACCTCACCGCCCTACTGCGCCTGACCAGCGGCACAGAACTCACCTGGCACACGCCGGTATTCAGTGCGGTCGGCATCTCCTATCTGGTGTTCCAGGCCATTTCCTATCTGGCCGACATCCGGCTAGGCGTTCGGCCAGCCGAACGCCACCTGGGCTACTTCGCCCTGTATATGGCGTTCTTCCCCAAACTGCTGCAAGGCCCCATCGAACGCGCTGATGACCTGCTCCCCCAGCTGCGTCAACCGGCGATCGGCTTAAGTCATGACAACCTGCGTCACGGCATTGTCCTGCTCCTGTGGGGCATGTTCCAGAAAAGCGTGCTGGCCCAGCGACTGGCACTCTGGGTTGACAGTGTCTATGCCGCGCCCCAGCACTACCAGGGGCTGACTCTACTATTGACCAGCTATGCTTACGCCTGGCAGATCTACATCGACTTCGCCGCCTATACCAGCATGGCCCTCGGCAGCGCCCTGCTGTTCAACATCCGCCTGACCGACAACTTCAACCGGCCCTATCTGGCCACCTCCATCGCCGACTTCTGGCGGCGCTGGCATATCAGTTTTTCGCGCTTTATCCTCGATTACATCTTCAGACCGCTGCAAATGCACTGGCGCCAGCTGCGCAATGGCGGCACCGCCCTGGCCCTGCTGGTGACCTTCACACTATCGGGGCTATGGCACGGCGCCAGCTGGAACTATATTGCCTGGGGGGTGTCGCACGGCCTGATGCTGGCCGCCTCGGTCTTCTATCGTCCCTGGCAGAAAAAACTGCAACATCTCCTCGGGCTGCATAATGCCCGGTTTTTGCCCCTGTGGCAGCGTTTTGTCACCTTTCATCTGGTCAGCCTGGCCTGGATTCTGTTCCGCAGCGACAGCCCAGAGCAGGCGTGGGACATGCTCCGGGGGATTGCCCGATTGGCACAACAGGGCAGCGCCGGCATTCAGCCGGCAATTCAGCAATGCAGCCAGCTGCTGGCCATGGCCGGCAGCGATAAGGTTCTGCAACCCCTGCTGTTCAGCGTCGCCCTACTTCTCTATACTGGCATCGGCTGGCTACGACCAGCCAATATTCCAAGGCTGCAGCCCCTGCAACGCTGGAGCCTGTATCTGCTACTGCTCGGCGGCATCCTGCTGTTGCGGGTGCCGGCCAACAGTGACTTCATCTACTTCAGGTTCTGATCAACATGTCGACCGCTATCCGATCGGTGCTGGGCAAACTGCTGCTGGCCTGCAGCCTTGGCGGCCTGCTTTACGCCATCCTGCTCCATTGCAGCGATCAGGGACGGCAACGCGACAGCGCCATCTTTCAGCTGGAACAGCTAAAAACCCGTTTGCGGCAACCACACCCCCGACAGAACATCCTGCTGGGTGACAGCCGGGCGCTGGCCGTCAACTTCAGCGGCACCCTGGCCGACGCTCCCGTCAATCTGGCATTTTCCAACAGCGGCGGTCTCTATCCCTATATCTATTGCCTGCAAAACTATCTTGAAAACCACCCGGCGCCACAGCGCATCTACTGGTCATTCATCCCGCTCATGCTCACCGATACCTGGGAGATTTTCAAACAGCCCGCGCCCGTCGGTGTCCCGGAAATCTACCGTGCCGCCCGCCTATACACCTTAAAGAATCTGCTCAATCCGCGTGACTACCCAATCTTTATGCGTTTCCCGGCCAGCAGCCGGGCCATCCTGGCCGCCAAACTGCTGATCGATCCTGAAGCCGCCATCCAGTATCTGGCCAGCGGCGGCCGACCAGCCGACTTCTCCCGCAACTACAATCCGGCCAGCGGAGCCTTGCTGTTCGATCTGGAACGGCAATGGCATTACACCGAAAGCACCTATCTCGAACAAGTACCGTTCGTTCCAGCACAACAGGCCATCGCTTTCTTCGAGCAGTTTCTTGAACTGGCCCGACAGCATCAGATCCAGGTCTGCTGTTTCAACATGCCCATCCCCCGCCCCATTCATGAAAAACGCCAGCAACAAGGATTTTACCGGCGTTATTTCGCAATTCTGGAGGATTTCCGCAGCCGCTTTCCCGAAACCTTTTTTTACAGTGACCTCATTCCCGCCTACGACTGCGACGAATTCAGCGACGGCAGCCACCTCAACAAGGCTGGTGCTGATCATTTCGAACACGAAACCTGGCCGCAACTTGTCAGAAACTTTCCGCAAGGCGAGCGCGGCTGAATACCTCTCTCACAAAAAAACACCCGTGCTGGCACCTCTGGTGCGGTGAGAACAGCTTGCCGGAATCAACGAACGCTTCAACGGTCGCCTAAAAAACACCTATCGAGATGAGATAATAAGCCACGGCATGGAATTGTCTGCCAAGCGACAACCCATCACCGCAGCGGCAAAAACGGTCGCAGTGCCTGCACCAGACGATCGGTACTGCACTGCAGATCGTGTTGTGAAGCGGCCTGCCGTGCCCGCTGACACCAGTGTTCGTAACAGGAGGCATCGTCAAACAGCTTTTCAATATGATCCACGACCGGCTGAAGGGCCACAGCGGAAAGCTCAGGAAGATAGGGCGGCCGGTAACATTCCTTTGGCAATTGCAAAGCCAGACCTCCCTGACCGGCCATTTCCGGCAGACCACCCCGGGCAGTCACCACGACGGGCACACCATTGAGCAAGGCTTCCGCTACCACCCGGCCAGCACTTTCCCACCACAGACTCGGCGCCAGCAACAAGCGCGCCCGGCCATAAACCGGCCGCATATCCGCCGTATTGGGCGTTACCACCACATTGGTCAACTGGTCCCGCGGCTCCCCCAGCTTTTCCGTCACCTGGCGCAGCGTTTCATGCCAGGCACCGCGCGATTCGACCACCTCGAAAATGATGTCCGGCCGCCGCCGTTCCAGCAACAACGCCAAACGGATCACCAGCGCCGCACCCTTGGCCAGAGACGGATTGACAAACAACAGATGCTGACGGGTTGATTCGGCCGCCACCACCTTTGCCGGATCAACAAACAGCCCCAAAGGAACCGCCTCAATACCAAGCCGCTGGCGGTACATCCGCGCCGCCGCCTGTGAATTGGTCAGCACCAGCGCCAGATCACGAGCAAAACGCTGCTGGGTATAGTTGCCATTAGCCAGATAAAAAGCCACCGGGATACCCAGCTGCTTAGCCTCACTGGCAAGCAGCAGATCAAGGGTTTTCCCGCCATAGGTGAACACCAGATCCGGCTTGAAGGTTTCCAGCAGTTGGCGGTAGCGCATAAACCAGATGGATTCCTCGCCGCTCTGCATAGCGCGACGCTGGCTGCTGGCTGTCACCAAC
This sequence comes from Desulfuromonas thiophila, assembly GCF_900101955.1. Lineage (NCBI taxonomy): Bacteria > Pseudomonadati > Thermodesulfobacteriota > Desulfuromonadia > Desulfuromonadales > Desulfuromonadaceae > Desulfuromonas > Desulfuromonas thiophila. The sequence goes on from NZ_FNAQ01000024.1 coordinate 20,422, forward strand.
AGCACATGCTGCAACGATTCATCGGTGAGCGTGACAAAACGGCCGACGGCTTTTTTCAGCGCCTCTCCGTGGCCTTGCAACACCCCGGCTCCGCGAGGATGATCGAAATTGGTGGCCCCGAGAATCTGCACCTCATAACCGTGGCGCTGCAACTGCAACAGCATTTGGCGCACCGCCATGGAGGCTCCGCTGCTGCTATCCAGCAGGCAAAAAACGTTGGCCCACAGAACCCGTGGACGGCGTGACAAGCCAGATGGCGGTAAGGATTCGGTCATAACGGCAAACGCGCCTTTCATCGAAAATTTGACTGCTGACCATCGTCAGGATTAGAGATCTTCCACAACGGAATACGGCTCTTTCGCTGCGGCTTGTTCTCACAGCAAAGCACTTCCACAACAACGCCGCTCCTACAGGGCCGGAGTATTACGGGAACCACCATTAGATTTTGTGATCGCCATCTGGCGCCGAACAAAAGCAGCGATACGTTCATTCAATGCAGCCGCTGCGGTCGAGGGCTGATTGATCAGCACCAGCGTCCGTTCGCAACCATCACACAACCGTTTTTCCAACCAGGGTTCAACCGCAGACCAATCCTCCAGCCGCTGAACCGGCTTGTGATGGCCCGCCTGTTGTCCCAGCCGCAGCAGTTCCGCCGTCAGCAGGCGGGGCAAATCTCCTGCGGCATACAATGGCAGGGCCGTCTTCGCCTGGTAGGTCTCCGGTCGGTCAAAACAGACAAACTCATCCATCAACGGATACAGACAGCGACAGGACTCCAGATGACGCTGCGGCGGCTCCCCCGCCGAGCGCGTCATCACCAGAATGCGGCGGCGAATACCCTCGCGCCGGCAGAGGGAATCAATGAAGGGGGCCAGCACCGCCAGTGACGCCTTCTCCCCTGCCTTGTCCAGGACATAAAACACCGCGCCAGCACGCTGGACACTGGCCCGGAACAGATGATTCCCGGCATCAAGTCGCAAGGCAGGCAAGCGTCGTTCCCAGCCGGTCAGCGCCACCGGACCGAACCAGGCCGCCCCGACAGCGGCCAGCAGCTCTTCCAGGGTTTTTTCACCCAACATCCCCTGATAGGGCAGAACATCCTGCAGTGACAGCCGCGCAACAACCCTGTGCTGCTGGTAAACGCACAAACCGAGAGGCTGGCCCAGGGCCGTACGCTCAACTCCCAGAACCCCCAAGGCTTTGTGGCTGAGTTGCTGGAGCCTGGCCGGTTCGGCAGTCACGCTGAACCAGACCAGACGCCCGGCCGGCCAGCGCTCAGCCAGCCTGCGGCACTGAGCATCATCGAAATTGAGTACCACCCGATGCGCCGGCCGCAGGCCAACCGCCTTGACCTCCGCCATGGCGGCCAGACTGTCCACGCCATCAAGTCCCAGATGCACATCCTGAACGTTCAGCAAAACCGCGATACTGCTGCGGCGATACGGAACCCCCTGTTTGAGCAGCCCTCCCCGGCCCTGTTCAAACAGAGCCACTTCCACCTCCGGGCGACGCAACAGTGCGGCGGCACTGCGGCCGCCAATACAATCATCACGGGAAATTTGCCGACCACCAACCCAGGCACCATCGGAAGCCGCAACCGCCAGACACAAACCGCAGCCCTGCAGCAGCTGGCTCAACAGACGCACGGTCGTGGTCTTACCCACGCTGCCCGTAACCGTATAGATCGGCAGCTGCGGCAACTCGGCAGCGGCCAGCAAAGCGGCAGCAACTTCAGCCCCATCTGCAGCATCAGGCAGCAGAATCGCTTTCTGGCGCGCCCCTTGGCCAACGCGGGTCAGCCGGCCGGAGTCCCAGAACCAGTCGATTCTCTGCGAATCCAGACCTTTATGGAAATTCATCACCTCAGCTGGCGGCAACAAAGTGGCCAGCCGCGCCAGACGTCCCAGCCAGGGCCGCAAGGTCTGCTCCGGCACCTGCACCTGGCCCCGCTGGAGCAGGCAGGCCGCCCATTCAAGCAACGGAGTTACCGCAAGCAGAAGGTCATGCACGGCGCGGGGATAGGGACAGGCACTGACCACCACCAGCCGGCCAGACAGGTCCTGCTGCACCTGCAGCGGATAGTCCGGCACCCGCAAGGCGCGCAGAAGCCCTGTTAGCCAGGTTTCCAGCGGCAGTGATGCGGCAGATGCCGACTGCACCTGCGCCAGCCACGACCGCAGCACGGCCTGTTGCGATGCCAGATGACGATGCAGGTGCAAAGCCGCTGCCTGCCAGGAGGGCCAGAGCTCCGGCGACAGACGACAGAACCCCAGCGCCTCGACACAGGCAGAAGATTGATGCAAGGTCTGACCGCAAAAAAATCGGATACGCCAAGGTTCAAACAGCGGGTTCATGCAACACCACATCCACCAATGGCCGTACCACCGTCGCATCAAATCCGGTCAACCCAAGCTTCAGGGTTTCCGGCGTCAAACCATGAGCCCAGCCCAATGCCACGGCAAACAGCACCTCAACCTGATGGCACTGCGGCTGATTCCGCCCTGTCAGTGGAATGGCAAAGGACGGCAATAAGCGGGTTTCCCTCTCTCCTTGCGCCAGAATCAGCCATTTCAGTCCCCGTTCCTCACGCCAGTAAACCGCTTCGCCATCAGCCTGCAGCTGTGGCCAGACACTCTCGCGTCCCTGCGGCGCCACCAGAATCCGCCGCCGTGCACGACAGTTCCCGATCAGAGCCAGACTGCGCGCATCTGCGGCGTTAACCACCACCGCTTCGACCGTGCGCGCCACAACCTGCTCCCTGAGCCCGTCAAGACAATCCCTGTCATCCTCTTCCGGTTGATTACTCTGCCCACCGAGCAGCGCGGCAACAGCATAACCATCCAGCGGATGGCCATGTTCCAATAATTCGTCATGGCAGATTTCCAGCACCAGGGCCTGCAACCCTGGATCTGGCAGCAACATGCGGCAGGACTGATTGGCTGTTGACGTCGTTCGAGTCAACAACTGATTACCCAGCCAGAGGCCATGGGCCGAATGCAGACCGGCGCAACAACCGGCCGTCCGCCAGAGATGATGCAACAGATGGGCGACCCCGGTTCTGGCCCTGCTTCCGGCAATCGCTGTCGTCGGAATGCGGCCGGATCGACCGGCGAACAGGCGCTCGATGATTTCACCATTGATATCACGCGCCGGATCGCCCAGCCAATGCGGCCGGAAACCCGGCTGGGCATTGACTTCACAGATAGCAGCGCCGTTTTCACGCCATGAACAACGGATATCGGGACTGATAAAATCAATGCCGGCAATATCAAGTCCGATCAAGCGGGCGGCCCGTTCCGCCAGCAAACGGTTGTCAGGATGGATCTGACAGGTCACGTCCTCAGCCGTTCCTCCCGTACTGATATTGGCAGTCCGGCGCAAGACAACAAAACGGCCCGCTGCCGGAACCGCATCTGCCGCCAGTCCCTGCTCTTGCAAGCAGTCAGCAGCCTGTGCATCCAGTTCCAGCCGCATCAGCAAACTGCGTTTGCCGCTACCGCGGCGCGGATCAGCATTAAGCGCATCCAACAGCTGCATGACGCTCCGCTGGCCATCACCCAGCACCCCACCAGGAGCGCGGCGCGTTGCCATCAACAGCACCCCCTGCACCACCAGCAGACGGTGATCTTCACCCTTAATATGCTGTTCCACCAGGACCTGGCCGGGATCAAGGGCCTGGGCCTGCTCAAACGCCGCCAGCAGCGGTTTCCAGTCGCGGATATCCGGCACCACGGCACGTCCCTGATCCAGCCGCGCCGGCTTGACCACCACAGGCCAGCCTAGGGTCTCAGCCGCCTGCAACGCCTGTTGAGGCGTCGTCACGCGCAAGCTGCGTGGTACCGGCAAACCGGCAGCGGCCAGCAGGTGGTTGGTCGAGAGCTTCTCCTTGGCCAGCCGCGTCGCCAACACCGAAGTCGCGCCGGTAAAACTGCTGTTCAGACGTTGCTGCGCCTCGCCTTGACCCAGCAACAGAAGATTACCAGGCAGTAAAGCCAGCGGAATGCCGCGACGACGCGCCGCCAACGCAAAACACAGGCTGTTGGGCGAAAGACCTTCTCGCTGGGCGGCTTCCAGCAGTGTCGCCAGCTGCCGGTTTAGCTCCTGGCCAGCAGAAGATCTCTGCCCAATCGGCGCCAGAAACGCCAGCAACTGGCGCACCGCCAATGGCAGCAGCTGACGCAACAGTTGCGGTCGCCAACAGGGCAACGCCAGCACAACCGCTTCGGTCGATTGCGTCACCAGCTGAGCCGGACCAACCGCATCCCGCGCCTGCCGCTGCCAGGCCACGCAAAGAGCCGCCAACCAATGCGCCGGAGTTTCCATTGCCGCAGGTGGCGCCTCGCACAGCAAGGCCGCAGGAAAATTCTCCAGCGACACCCCGGCAACGGCGGCAAAAGCCTGCGCCACGCAGGCCTGCAGCCGCTGACGCACGGCAGGCTGCAACGCCGGCTGCAGCAACGCCGGCCAGCGCAGCTGTACCACCAGCGTCGAATCTTCCAGAGCGTACAGACTGCCCGGATAAAAACGGCATTGTTCCACACGAATCGTGCTCATTCAAAGATTCCTTCGTGGCAGCGGCCTGCAGCCGCGCAGATCGGTGCAAGGAAGGATCGCGGTTTAAAACCGCTCCTACAACCTACTCCTTAGCCAATTGCTTCCCTTGTGGGAGCGGCTTGCAGCCGCGATTTCTGTTGCAAGGAATATCGCGGTTAAAAACCGCTCCTACAATCTAATCCTCGGCTGATTGATTCGCCCGGTGGGATGAACGTCACTCAGCCCATCTGCTCCCAGTCGAATGCGGTCAGGTTGCGTTCAGCGCTGTCGAAGTCGATGCCGATCAGGTAAATGGGCTTGCCCTGGCCCTGATATTTCTGCTGGTAGTTGCGCTGCCTGATCTGCTCCAACGCCTTGCCACCACCATCGACCTTGAATTCGATGAGATAGATGGCGTTGTCGAGCCGCAGGCTCAGGTCGATGCGGCCTTTGCTGGTGACATCCTCGGCGGTGAGGTCGAGCCCCAGGCTGGCCAGATAGGCGTAGATGACGCTGGCGTAGTAGCCTTCATAGCTGCTGATGGTGTTGTTGACGTAGTTGTT
>NZ_FNAQ01000025.1 GCF_900101955.1 Desulfuromonas thiophila
ACTTGCATGTGTTAAGCACGCCGCCAGCGTTCGTTCTGAGCCAGGATCAAACTCTCCAGTTATATAACTGAATCGTATTGATTCTTTACTCTTGTTGTTCTTGATTGGTTCCCGCAAATTTATCTTTGCGTCTGCTATTTAGTTTTCAAAGATCGAGTCTTGTTCTCTACCGCTTTGCCTTCTTGCCTTTGTTGCGGCAGCGGGAATGAACTCTATCCATTCTCCCCCGCTGTGTCAAGCGTCTTGTTCCGCTTTTTTCTCCCCACCTTCCAGCCAGGCTTGCCGCCGGTGGCGCCTCTTCTGACTACTCATCACTCCTTTGCTACGGAGCCTTTTCGTCGTCGAAAGGAAGCGTTTTATACCCGAGGAGTCTGCTTACTGTCAACCACTAAACGACAATGGTTCGTCAGCAGAGTTCGAAGCGCACAAAGCGGCGCTTGCCAGCCTGCAGCACTCCACTTGTGCCTGGGACCAATTCAAGTTCAGGATTGTCGATCTTGTCACCATCAAGCTTCACGGCGCCCTGCTGTAACAGCCGCCGGCCTTCACCGTTGGATTTGATCAGCCCTGCTTCTAGCAGAATACGGCAGACCCAGACCGGTTCACAGGTTTCCAGTCGATACAGGGGCAGATCATCAGGTATCTCTTTCTGGCGGAACTGCTGAATGAACTGCTCTTCGGCCGCATCAGCCTGTTGCGCATCGTGAAAGCGGGCAACCAATTCTCGTGCTAGAGCCTTTTTACTTTCCATCGGATGGGCTCCGGCAGGATCGCCCGCGACCCCCTGACGGATACGCTGCAGTTCTGCAAGATCAACATCAGAGAGCAATTCGTAGTAACGCAGCATCAGCGTGTCGGAAATACTCATCACCTTGCCATAGATTTCCTTAGCCGATTCAGTGATACCGATATAGTTGCCGAGGGACTTGCTCATTTTGTTGACACCGTCGAGGCCTTCGAGCAACGGCATGGTAACCACAGCCTGAGGATTCTGCCCCCGCTGCTTCTGCAGCTCACGTCCCATCAGCAGATTGAACTTCTGATCGGTACCACCCAATTCGACGTCGGCCTGCAAGGCGACAGAATCGTAACCCTGGACCAGCGGATACAAAAATTCATGAATAGCAATCGGCTGCTGACCTGCGAAGCGTTTGTGAAAATCATCCCGTTCAAGCATCCGCGCCACAGTTGTGCTGGCCGCCAGAGCGATCAGATCGGCTGCCGACATTTGGCCCATCCAGCTGCTGTTAAACACCACCTCGGTTTTGGCCGGGTCAAGAATCTTGAACACCTGCTCCTGATAGGTTTTGGCGTTCGCCAGCACCTGTTCACGCGTCAGCGGCTTGCGGGTTTCATTTTTGCCGGTTGGATCGCCGATCATGCCCGTGAAATCACCGATCAGAAACAGCACCTGATGGCCGAGATCCTGAAACTGCTTAAGCTTCTGAATCAGCACCGTATGTCCCAGATGCAGATCGGGCGCGGTCGGATCAAAACCGGCCTTGATCCGTAGAGGCCTGCCCTCCGAGAGAGCCGTGCGCAACTTCTCTTCCAACTCGCTTTCGACCAGCACCTCCACGGCGCCCCGGCGGATTACCGCCATCTGTTCAGCAACAGATTTCATCATGCTTCTTCCCGACAAAAAATGCGTTCAATGCCGCGGGCCAGGCCGCGATCCTCGTCCAGATCAAACAGGGTGGCACACAGCACCGGCTGCCTTTTTGCCACCTCAAAACGGGCCGGCAGCTGGGTCACAAACCGCTCGACAGCAATGTCCTTGGCGATACCAATAACCGAGTCACGGCTACCTGTCATACCGGCGTCTGTCTGATAGGCAGTGCCGGCAGGCAAAATCTGCTCATCAGCCGTCGGCACATGAGTATGTGTGCCAATCAGCGCCGCCACCCGGCCATCAAGATAATGCGCCAGCGCCATTTTTTCACTGGTGGCCTCAGCGTGAAAATCAACCAAGATCAGATCCGCTCGCCCGGCCATCTGCTCCAGACAGGCATCGGCACAGCGAAAGGGGCAGTCGAGGTTGCTCATAAAGACCCGCCCCTCCAGATTCAGCACACCCACCCGAATGCCGGCCGCCGTTTCGTACAGACCGAAGCCGTGACCTGGCGCACCGGGCGGGTAGTTGGCCGGCCGCAGCACGTCATTGCAACGATCAAGCTGCGGCAAAAATTCCTTTTTGTCCCAGATATGATTGCCCGAGGTAATCACCTGCACACCCAGCTGACGAAATTCGCGGACCACCTCCAGAGTCAGGCCAAAACCGCCGGCAGCATTTTCGCCATTGACCACAACAAAATCGATGGCATGTCGATCCACCAGTCGATCAAGCTGACGGGCCAGGATCTGCCGGCCGGCGCGACCGACCACGTCACCAACAAACAACAGCTTCATGCCCGTCTCCCGATCGCAGGACTGCCCTTAGCGGGCATAATCCACCGCCCGCGTCTCACGAATAACATTGACCTTGATCTGACCCGGATAGGTCATTTGCTCCTCGATTTTATTGGCAATCTCTCGCGCCAACACATGCGCGTGAGCGTCAGAAACCGCTTCGCTCGAAACCATCACCCGAATCTCGCGACCCGCCTGAATCGCATAGCAACCCTCAACCCCCTCAAACGAGGTGCCGATTTTTTCCAGTTCCTCCAGACGCTTGACGTAGGTTTCCAGCATCTCGCGGCGGGCACCGGGACGGGCGCCGGAGAGGGCGTCAGCCGCCTGCACCAGCACGGCCAGAATCGTGGTCGGCTTCTCTTCTTCGTGATGGGCGGCAATGGCATGCACAATCTCGGGAGCCTCACCGTACTTGCGGGCCAGATCGGCTCCGATCAGGGCATGAGAGCCCTCGACCTCATGATCAACGGCTTTGCCCAGATCATGCAACAGGCCGGCTCGTTTGGCCTGCTTGACATTGATGCCCAACTCGGCAGCCATAATGCCGCACAAAAACGCGACCTCCAGCGAATGTTTGAGAATATTCTGGCCATAAGAGGTGCGGTATTTAAGCCGGCCGATCAACTTGATAATCTCCGGATGGATTCCGTGAACGCCGACATCAAAGGTGGCCTGCTCGCCCGACTCGCGAATGGACTGATTAACGTCCTCCTCGGCCTTGCGCACAATCTCCTCGATACGGGCGGGATGGATACGACCATCCGTTACCAGTCGCTCGAGCGCCAGACGTGCCACTTCACGCCGCACCGGGTTAAAGCCGGAAATAATGACCGCTTCCGGTGTATCATCAATAATGAGATCAATACCGGTCGCGGCTTCAATGGCGCGGATATTGCGCCCCTCGCGTCCGATAATGCGGCCCTTCATTTCATCAGACGGCAGCGGCACCACACTGACTGTTTTTTCTGCCACATAATCGCCGGCATAGCGCTGAATCGCCAGCGACAAAATCTCTTTGGCTTTCTTGTCGGCGTTCTCGCGAGCCTCATCCTCGATCTGCTTGATACGCTTGGCGGCATCATGCCGTGCCTGGCTTTCCAGCCCAGCCATCAGCCGTCTCAATGCCTCTTCAGCACTTAAACCACTGATCTCCTCCAGAGCGGCCTGACGCTTCTGCACCAAATCCTGCGCCTGCTGCTGAAGCTGCTGCGTCTGAACCTGCAGCTGGCTCAACTCCCGATCACGTTCCTGCACCTCCTTCTCGCGCTCTTGCAGCGCCAGATCTTTACGATCAAGATTCTCCTCGCGCTGAATCAGCCGCTTTTCCTGTGCCTGCAATTCGCGCCGCAGTTCACGCGCCTCCTGCTCCCACTCCGCCTGGGCCTGCAGCACCCGATCCTTGGCCTGGAGTTGGGCTTCGCGAGTCAGGCTCTCAGCCTGCTTACGCGCCGCATCGACCAGCTGCTTGGCCATATCCTCGGCACTGCCCAACCGCGCCGCGTCCATCCGTTGCCGCACCACCACACCGGCCGCACCGCCGGCGCCCAGCGCCAGGAGCACCAGAAAAAAGGTTCCTGCGTCCATACCGTTTTAATCCTCCGGCGGCGCGCTACCGCGCGACCGCATTCATGTATCGTTTCTGTATCGCTTACCCAACCGAAATCCAAGCCAGCCCATAGCAATAACTAGAAGTGGCTGGCGACCTTCAAATGTCCGTCACCGGTTGCAGGTCAGCACCCTCCCCCACAGCGGGTGGAGCGTGAAAAAACAATACCTCATTCTCCGTCACCAGCGCCTGCAAGGGCACATCATGCGGCTCGCACGGCAACTGGGGCAACAACTGAAAGGAAAATCCCAGGCCAATCCGCATCGCGTCGGGCCGACACTGGCAAAGAAAACGGTCATAAAATCCCTTGCCATAGCCCAGTCGCCCTCCCCAACGATCGAAGGCCACGCCAGGAACCACCACCACATCGAACTGCTCAGGCAGCAACAACTCACCCGCCATCGGCTCCGGCACCCCGAAACAGCCAGGGCACAGCATTGCCGGATTATCGCACCGCAAAAAATGCAGCTGATCACCCTGAACCCGCGGCAACCCCACCCGCAGACCAGCCTCACGGGCCTGTTGCAGCAACCAGCGAGTATCCAGTTCAGCTCGGATCGGACAGTACAGAGCCAGTGTCTGCGCCTGCCGAAACAGGGCCAAATCTGCCAGACGCTGCTGTGCCTGCCGGCTCAGACAGGCATGGCGAGAAGCCGGCAGCCCGGCCCGTCGCTCCAGACAACTCCGGCGGATCTGTGTCTTGGTTTCCACTTCCGCCCCCGTGGTACAGCGGCGCCCAGAGCTGAGTGCCACAGATCACATTCGTAGCAGGCAGACGGCAACAGCATGGAACGCGAAACAAGGATGCAAAAAACAAAATGCAGAGCAAGGGGGATAGCGCACCGGGGAGAGGTTCTCGATTCCAGCCTGCCCGAAGGCACGCCAGAACCTGCGCTGAGGGACAAGGCAGTCGTACGGAAAACCCGGTGGGCATTCCTCTGCCATGCTGTCGTGATTACCGCACCCCGATCAGGATGATCGAAGTCGAAGGGCCGTGATCGGCATCCGCGACCTTTATCGAAAAAAGGTCAGGCCAATGCCGCAGATAGTTTCCGTTCCAGAAGATCCAGACGCTGCTGCAGATCCTCAGCCATCTGGTTTTGCTGCTGCAGGTCGAGGTACTGACCGGCCACATTCATGAAGGCCAGCACCGTCGCCTGCAAACTGTCCACTGTCGCGCCGGCCTGGAGCACCTCGGCCACCCGCTGGTCGACAAACTGCGCCACCCGCCGGATGTCGTCATCACAGCGACTGCTGCGAATACTGTACCGCTGACCGCGAATCTCCACTTCGACGCGATGTTTCAAGAGGTCTCCTGATCCAGAAAATCAAACTTTCCCAGAAGACGATCCAGCTCCTGCACCATGAAGTCACGCTCCTGCTCCAGGCTGGTCTTCTCATCGCGCAGCTGCTGGCCAATCTGCTCCAGCTGCCGGTTGCGCTCCAGCAAACGCTCTATTTTTTCTTCCAAACGGACTAAAATATCCAGATTCATAGCCATTTCTTCGATCATCCTCACAAGGTTAGGAAAAGCGCCATCAAAAGTCAAGCAGCTTGACAGTTTCCGGCGCAGGGGACATTCAGGATTGCTCACTGGTCGAACGCGCCGGTGGGGCAAACAGGGCATCGACAAACATTTCGGCATCGAAAGGACGCAGGTCATCGATGCCTTCACCAATGCCGATGTAACGCACCGGCAGACCGAGTTCCGCCGCAATCGCCACGGCAACACCACCCTTGGCAGTACCATCAAGCTTGGTCAGCACAATGCCACCGACCCCCACTGCCTGCTGAAAAAGACGCGCCTGCACCAGGGCGTTCTGGCCGGTACTGGCATCAAGCACCAGCAACGTCTCATGCGGCGCGCCGGCAATTTCGCGCCCCAGCACACGATGGATTTTTTTCATTTCTTCCATCAGATTGACCTTGGTATGCAGTCGGCCAGCCGTATCGACAATCAACAAATCAACCTTTCGTGCCACTGCGGCCTTGGCGGCATCAAAGGCCACCGCCGCCGGATCAGCTCCCTCGCTGTGCCGAATCACCGGCACCTCGCACCGCTCGCCCCAGATCGCCAGCTGCTCGGCGGCCGCGGCGCGAAAGGTATCGCCCGCCCCCAGCAGAACGCTACGGCCCTGTTTTTTGAACTGCTGGGCCAACTTGCCAATGGTGGTGGTCTTGCCAACACCGTTGACACCGACAACCAACAGCACAAAAGGCTGGCTGGCTGACAGCTCCAGAGGCGCAACCTCGGCGCGCAACAGCGCCAGAATCTCCTCGCGCAACACCGCCCGGACTGCCTCGGCCGTCAACTCGGCACTGCGAGCCCGCTGCTGCAGAGCCGTCATCAGAGCGGTGGTAGTCTTGACCCCGAAATCGGCCGTGATCAGGATTTCCTCCAACTCCTCCAGCACAGCGGCATCGATCCGCTCGGCCCGGCCCAGCACCGCATCCAGCCGACCCCACAGGGCATCGTGGGTCTTGGCCAGACCACGGCGCATCCGTTCAAATAGTGACAGCGGCGCTTCGGCCATGCGGGTCACGGCTTCTGTCGCTTCACCGGCCACCGGTTTTGTGGCTACGGCGGCCGCATCCTGCGCCGCGATCGACGGCTGCTGTGGCGCCGGCCGGCCTGTCACGGGGCGACGGCGACGCATCACTCGCCAAACCAGCAACACCACCAGCAGGGTCACCAGTAGATAGGCACAGGCGTAAAGCACTATCAGGCTCTGTTCCGCCGGCACCCCAAGCTGTTCCAGCCACAACCGCAACTGCTCGCGCTGCAGCCACAGACGTTCAGCCAGTTGCTGCCACCACAAAGCCAACAGCTGCACCAGATGACCAATCAGCGCGTACAGCTGCTCCATGCGTTCAGACCATTCCATGTCTTCCATCCTCACGAAAAAACGGTACAGCCCTGGGCTCAGGCCGCACCCTCTTATTTTCCGGCAAATCAGCCAAACAGAATCTCCTGGCGCAGAGCCAGGCCGCACTGCCGCAATAAACGGCACTGATGAGCGCAAACACCCTGGGGTCGCCAGCAAGCGGCGAGATAATACTCCGAAGTCAGCGACAGCACAAACCAAACCGCCGCTTCGGTATGTACCAACAACTGCTGCGGCGCACCAGCCGCCAGCTGCACTGCCGGGGCCTGGCTATAGCGCAGCAGAATTCCCAGATGGGCCGCCAATATGCGGGCGGCCTCCGGCGACCCCTGTGCCACCCAGTCCGCCACTGTTTCCCCTTCAGTGTCAGCCACCAGGGCACAGAGCAACCCCGGCGGCGCCTGCCGCAAACAGGAAAAAATCCGTGCGAAGGCCATCTTAAGCCTGTCCCCGCATCTCTGGTGCCAGGCTGCTCAGACGCACCGAAACCAGCCGCGAGACACCCGGCTCCTCCATGGTGACGCCAAACAGCTGATCGGCAATCTCCATGGTCCGCGGATTATGAGTGATCAGAATCACCTGCGACTGTCGGGCGATTTCACGCACCATGTCGTTGAAACGACCGATATTGGCCTCGTCCAGCGGCGCGTCAACCTCATCGAGCACACAAAACGGTGATGGCTTTACCTGAAAGATAGCGAAGATCAGCGCCACGGCGGTCAGCGCCTTCTCGCCACCGGAGAGCAACATCACATTTTGAAGCTTCTTGCCGGGCGGCTGAGCGATAATATCGACACCCGTTTCAAGCAAATCCGTTTCATCGGTCAGCTGCAGGGCAGCGCGACCACCGGCAAACAGCCGGGGGAAGATCTCCTGAAAACAGGCGTTGATCTGATCGAAAGCCTCGCGGAAGCGCCGGCGCGACGTGCGGTTGATCTGCTGGATAGCCGCCTGCAGATCATTAATCGAGGTCTCCAGATCCTGCCGCTGCTCCGCAAGAAAGCTGTAACGTTGATTCAATGCGGCATATTCGTCAATGGCCAGCAGATTCACCTCGCCAAAGCCTTCGAGACTTTCGCGCAATCGCCGCAGTCGGCGATCGGCATCCAGCGGCAACGGTTCCAGCGCAGCAGCAGCCAGCTGCGCCAGGTTTTCCGGCTGACGTTCCTCCATGCGTTGCCGCAAGGCTTGCTGCTCCTGCCGCAGCCGCTCAACGCCACCCTGCTGACGCACCAGTTCTTGCTGCAGTTGCTGCTGGGCGCTGCGCAGCTGCCGCAAAGCCGTTTCCGCCGCGTCTCCTTCGGCGCGACGATCACCTGCCTGCTGCTGTTGACGAACAAGACGCTCCTCATCGCGCTGCAGCTGCGTCAGCAACACCTCCAACCGCTGTTGCAGGCGAACCTGCTCGGTCTGTTGCTGCGCCTGTTGCTGTTCAAGCGTAGCCAACCGCTGCTGCCACTGCCGCTGGCGCTGTTGTTGCTCGGCCAGAATCCGCTGTTCCCGCTGGCGTTCCTGCTGCAGCGCCTTTTCCTGTTCGCCCGCCCGGGCGGCCTGTTCCTGTAAACCGGCCAGCTGCTGCTGGGCCTGCTGCAGTTGCTGGCGTTGCTGCTGCCATTGCTGCTCCTGGGCATCGATCTGTTGCTGCAACTCACGACAGTGCGCTTCCAGCTGCACCAGCACCGCTTGTTCCTGCTGTTCCTGTTCTTGCAGCCGATCCCGCTGCTGCCGCGCTTGGTGCAACTGCTGCCGCTGACGTTCCAGCCGCTGGCCCAGCTGCTGCTCATTGCGCTGGGCCAGCTCCAGTTCCTTCTCCTGCCCACGCAACTGCAACTGCAGCTGCTGCAGCTGCTGCTGCCAGTGTTGCAGCTGTTGTTCCGCCGTATCCCTCAACCGCTGCTGGCTCTCGACCTGCGCCGTCTCCCGTTCCAGTTGCTGGCGCAGCTGGTCGACCTGCTGCGCCAACTCCGTCAGCCGGCGGCGGTTGCGCAACAGCTGGCCAGTCGACTGCGGGCCAGCCAGCACCAGCCGGCCGCGCCAGCACAGGCTATCACCCCGCTTCGTTACCAGCGTCAGCCCCGCTGCCAGTGGCTGATCAAGAAAAGGCCACAGACTTTCAACCAGCCAGACGCCATTTAACCAGGCCGCCGCGACGGCAGAATCACCGACCAGGCAATCGCTCAGCGGCACACCGGCCGGCGCCCTGGCTAGCGTCAGGGCCGGCCTGGGCAACTGCAGCCTGCCGCCCGGCAGATCATGCTGCTCCAAGAGAGTCGCCAACCCCGCGACACTGTCGAACGCCACAGCCTGCAGCTGCTGTTCCAGCGCCACCGCCACAGCTTCTTCCAGCTCCGCCGGCACCTGCAGGCCATCGGCCAGCAGAGCAACGCCCAGCTGGCACAACTGCGAATCGGCGAGCAGGGCACGGGTATCGGCGCCAACATCCTCGCCACCCGTCACCAGTTCATGGAGCGACTGATGGCGCGACTGAACCAGATTCAGCTCGGCGGCCACCTGTTGTTGCACCTGTCGAGCCCGCTGCACCTGCTGGCGCTGCTGATCGCGCTGGCACAGTGCCTGCTGCTGCTGTTGCTCGCTGAGCTGACGAGCCTGCCGCAACTGTTCTACCTCGGCCTGCAACGCCGCCAATGTCTGACGTTGCTGCGTGCCCTGCTGTTGCAAAGCGTCGAGCGCCACCTGCTGGCGTTGTACCGTCTCAGCCGCCGTCGTTTGCTGCTGCTCCAGCCGCGCCCAGGCCGTCCGGCGTTGCAGCAGCTCCTGATTGGCCTGTTGCCACTGCTGACGCGCCGTCTGCAGCGCCACGCCCTGCTGGCGGTCAAGCTCCAAATCGGTCTGCAAGGCCTGTTGGTGTTGCTGCCAATCCTCTTGGGCACACCGTGCCTGTCGACCCAAATCGTCGAGCTGCCGCGTCAACTCCTGCAGCCGACGCTCGGCCAGCTGCTGCCGCTGGCTGGCCTGCTGCAACTCACCACTTCCTTCCTGCCGCTGCCGCTGCAGGTTCTGCTGTTGCTGCTGCAACAGGCGCATGTCGTTGTCACACTGCTGGGCATCACTGCGATGCTGCAGCACCTGCTGCTGCAGCTGTTGCAGCTGTTGTTCGGCCTCGGCACGCTGCAACAGAATTTTCTCCAGCTGCAGCTGCAGCTGATCAATACGGGCCTGATGACTGGTCAGCTGCAGCTGCAGCTCCTGCTCCGCCCGGCAACCGTCCTGCACGGCCGCTTCCAGTCGGCGCCATTCGTGGCAGGCCTGCAGCAATTCCAGCGCGCGCAGCTCGCGCCGCACCCGGCGGTACTGCTCAGCCCGTTCGGCCTGCAGTTGCAGGCTGCCGAGCTGCCGCTCAAGCTCACCGATCAGGTCACCCAGCCGCACCAGATTCTGCCGGGTGGCCTCGATCTTGCGCAGCGCCGCCTTCTTGCGCGCCTTGTATTTGGTGATACCGGCCGCCTCCTCGATCAGGCTGCGACGCTGTTCCGGCAGAGCGTGCAGAATGCTGCCGATCTTGCCCTGCTCGATAATCGAATAGGCCCGCGCACCGATGCCGGTATCCATGAACAGCTCGGTCACGTCCATCAGCCGGCAGGACGCCCGATTGATCAGATATTCACTCTCGCCGTTGCGATAAAGCCGCCGGGTCACCATGATTTCATTGAAATCCTTGACCAGCGGGTGCTGAATCTCGGCGCTGTGACTGAACACCAGCGACACCTCGGCCAGACCGTGAGGCCGCCGGCTGTCACTACCACCAAACAGCACATCCTCCATGACCTGGCCACGCAAATTCTTGGCGTTCTGCTCGCCCATCACCCAGCGTAGAGCATCCACCAGATTACTCTTGCCACAGCCATTCGGCCCAAGAACAGCGCTGATGCCCGCATCGAAAACCAGCACGGTTTTGTCGACAAAGGATTTGAAGCCGACGATTTCGATGCGTCGTATTTTCATTCGCCTGCCATTTCTGCTATACAACAGAATATCAACACGCCCAAGTCCCCGCCACCAGGGCCGGCGCATGGTAGCAACCCCCTGATTGAATTGCAAATCCCATTGCCCGGCCCGTTGCGCCGGCAGCGCCGGCACAGGCGCGGCAAGGCTGCTTCCGCAATGACCAGCTCTCAACCCAGTCGCCATCCCGTCCCCCCCCGCCCGGTGCGACGCCGCTTCCGGTCACTGCTAATGACCGCTCTGGCCATTGTGCTGTGCGGCGCTGCCGGCCTGGTCGCTCTGTGGCACAGCCAGAGCGGCAGACTACAGCAGCTACTGCTGGACGAGTTGCAGCAACGCAGTGGCGTACAGCTGCGTTTTGCCAGTGCCCAGCTGGCCTTGCGCGGCGGCCCCGGTCTTGAACTGCGGCAAATCGAACTGGCCCTGCCGGCACTGGGCCTGAGATTGCAGTCGCCCCGGCTGCAGCTGCACCTGGATGGCCGCTCGCTGCTACGCGGCGAGATCCACGCCGGCCGCCTGCATCTGCACCAGCCGGACATTTACTGGCAACCGCCCGCCGCTGGTGTTACCACCCCGGTCAAGGCCGCCGAGCCAGTGGCTGCTGCGCCAGCGCCCGCTCCGACTGCCCATCTTTCTGACCAGCTTTGGCAGGAATACCAGCAACGACTGGCTCAGCTATGGCACCACCGCACCCCGTGGCAGCACCTGCAAATTGACCAGGGCCAACTGCGACTGGCCGGCAGCCCCTGGGTACTGCAGTTCGATCGGCTCAATCTGGCCTCTGTCCAGACAACGGGGTGGCTGCAACTCCAGGCAAAGGGACACATCGGCCGGACGGGTCAGAACAGCAGCGCCGGCCGCTGGCAACTCAACGGTCAGCTGCACGCCAACGCCGACCGCGACCCGCTGCGCCTGCATGTGCAGCTGGACGGATTCGACAGCGGCCAGCTGCCTGCCATGGCACTGGCCGGACAGCCCCTGCAGCCCCAAGGAGCGGTACATCTCGATCTTGACCTGCACAGCCCCGACCCAACAGCGCTGGCACTTCAATTGCGGGTGCAGCCAGACCGGCCACAGAACATTCCGACCCTGCAATGGGGCGAACGGGCGCCCCTTCCCCTGCAACGGGTGCAGATCAATGGGCTGTGGCAGGCGGGGCAGCACCGGCTGCAGCTGCGCCAGATTGAGCTCCATGCGGGCCCCCTGCAGCTCCAGGCCAGTGGCAGCTGGCAGCCGGACAGCCAGCAACTGCAGCTGCAACTGCACAGCCAACCGCTGAGACTCGCCAGCCTGCAGCCCTGGCTGGCGCCAGCAACCACAAGTCCGTGGCCGGCCTGGCTCGACGGTGCTCAACTGCACTGCCGTCAGCTGGAGTTGGCTGGTTGCCTGCGTCAATCCTTGACAACCCTGCTGCAACGCAGCCGGTGGTCGCTGCAATTGCCGGCGTTCGCCGCCGTTACCGCTGCCAACACGGCGCTTGAGCTGCACATCGAACAGCAGGGACCGCACTGGCAGCTGCACAGCAACCCACTGCGTTACCGCACCACCGAGCTTGACCTGCAAGGCCCCCTACAGTTACAGCTACACCCCGCTGACACAGCACGCCAGTGGCAACTGCAGCTCGACCTGACGGCCGCCCAACTTGACCTGGCCCGGATCGTGCGCAAAGCGCCCGGCGCGACGGCCAGCGCCAGCGCCAGCCTGCGCCTGCCGGCCGATGACCTTTGCTCCCACCTGGATGCGCTGCTGGCGAACCGCGCCGCCGCCCCCTCTGGCGACACCAGCACCGCCGACTGGCAATTACAGGACGGCCGGCTGCAACTTGATGACTTGGATCTGCGCTTCAATGGCCATTACCGCCAGAAACACCATTGGCAGCTGCAGCTGCAGCTGCCCAGCTTCGCTCTGGAACGGCTGGCCCGCCGCTTCGACCTGCTGGAGCTGATGGAACTGCGCGGGCCGGTCGCCCTGGACTACCGTCTGCGCCGGAATGCCAGCGGTCTGCACGGCCAGGGCCAGCTGCGCCTCAATGGCTGCGCCATCGCTCCCGCACGCATTCTGGCACCCCTGCACCAGATTCATGGCACCATTCATCTCAACGACTGGCAGGCCCACTGCGATCCCCTTGATCTGCTGCTGGGTGAAGGGTCACCGTTACGGCTCCGTGCCCGCATCGCCGATCTACGCGCCCCTATCGCCGACATCCGCACGGTTTTAACGCAGATGCCCGCCAGTGACCTGATCTTCAACTCCCGCCAGGCCCAGTTGCACGATCTTATCGGCCATCTGCGCATCCATGCCCGTGGCATCGATTTCGTCGACGCCCGAGTCCGCCTGGCCCAGGGCACACAGGCACGGGTACAGGGCACCCTGCTGTTCGCCGGCCCCGACATGGATCTCAACATTGATGCCGATTATGGCAATATCGACGAGGTCATCGCCCTGTGGCACGACAGGCCCGTCGACCCGCCGGAATCCGCCCCCCAGGCATCACTGGCCGGGCCAGGCAACAGCATCCCTCCTCCCGTCCCGGAAATCCTGCCAGAAGACGAAACCCTGCGGCTGCACTGTCACATCGCTCGCGGCATCTTCCGAGGCTTCAGCTTCAGCGATGCCAACGCCCTGCTGCACATTCAGCCGGGCCAGCTGCGTCTGGAGCCACTGCAATTTCATGCCGATGGCGGTCACGGCGATGCCCGCCTGATCGTGCGCCTGAGCGAGCCCCACGCCCACCTGTTCGTCGATGGCCGCGTTCAGCGCCTGCGCGCCGGCACCATTTACCAGCAACTGTTCGACGAACAGGGACTGGTCAGCGGCAAACTTACCAGTGCCTTTCGCCTGCAGGGCCCCCTGACCGGCCAGTTTCGTCAACAGGCCCTTGGCGAAGTCAGCCTGCAGATCAAGGACGGCGTCCTGCGCCGTTTCCGTACCCTGTCACGTGCCTTCTCCCTTCTCAATGTCGCCCAGCTGTTCCGCTTCCAGTTGCCCGACATGGCCCGCGAAGGCATGCCGTTCAAACAGCTTGGCGCCACCATCCAGCTGGGCGAAGGCCGATTGCACAGCGAAAACCTGCTGATCGAAAGCGATGCCATGAACCTGGCCGTCGCCGGCGATTATCAACTGGCACAGCAGGAACTTGATCTGTTACTGGCGATCAGCCCACTGGGAACCGTCGATAGCCTGCTGTCGCGCGTGCCCGTGGCCGGCTGGTTGCTGACCGGCAGCGAGAACAAACTGGTTACCGTTCATTTCTCTGTCAGTGGCCCGGTGCGCGAGCCCGAAGTTGAAATGCTGCCCCTCGACTCGGTGTCCACCAAACTCATCGACATCCTGCGCCGCACAATCGATCTCCCCACCACCCTCATTCATGAACCGCGCCGGCTGCTGTTCAACCGGCCCGACAACACCACCAAGCCCTGAAGGATAAAAAGCCGGACGGTTACCCGTCACCAACACAAAAAAAGGGAACCGCCCTCAAGCGATTCCCCCAAGATTCCAGCTTCCACCGGCAGCCTGCCCTCTATCGGCAGCGCTTCCAGCCGGCTGAGACCTTGCGCGCCTCAGACCGGTCGTTCGCCGACGTAAACCGTCGCAATGCCAAAGGTCAGATCTCGGTGGTAAAGACCACTGAAGCCCGCCTCGGCCATCATCTGCTTAAAGACCTGCTGAGATGGAAAAGCCGCCACCGAATCCGGCAGATAGCGATAGGCGGACCGCTGTGACAGCAGTCCACCCACAAAGGGCAGCACGCGGTTGAAATAAAAGCGATAAAGGGCCCCAAAAAACCGATTGGCCGGCATGGAAAACTCCAGTATTACCGCCCGCCCGCCCGGCTTGAGCACACGACAGATCTCACGCAAACCCTGAGCGCGATCTACCACATTACGGATACCAAAAGCGATGGTCACACCATCGAACAACCCATCCGGATGCGGAATGGCCTCGCACGAAGCATTGACCAATCCAATCCGCTGGGCGTAAGGCGAGGCAGCCAGCTTGGGGCGACCCGCCAGCAGCATGCCCTGGGTAAAATCCTCAGCGATGATCCGCACCGAATCCGGCGTGCGGCTGGCGATCTCCAGCGCCACGTCACCGGTGCCGGCCGCCATGTCCAGAACCAGGCCGCCGGGCGGCACCCGCAGCTGTCCCACCGCCACCCGCCGCCAGCGCCGATCGATTCCAAGGGATAATAAACGGTTGAGCAGATCGTAACGCGGGGCAATGGCGTCAAACATGGCGCGGATACCGCGCCCCTTGTCCGTCAGTACAGCCATGAAGGGGCTCCTGTTCAGAAATCAAATCGACTGAGGTCGCAAGATTGAGGTGTGCATACAAAACATCGGAACGATGATCGGGATACTGGCGTCAAGTGTCCGGCTAAAAAGCAACAGATCCGCGAAGGCGATCAGCGCGCTGACGTGCCGTTAAGACGATAAACATAGGCCAGCACCTCAGCCACCGCCTGGTAGAGTTCCACGGGTATCTCCGCCCCCAGAGGAATCTTGGCCAGCAGCTCAGTCAGATCAGGATCGCTGGTGATGGGCAAACCCGCTTCAATCGCCAAGGCAATGATGCGTTCGGCCACCTGGCCCTGACCGCTGGCCACCACCACCGGCGCATCGGCCTGATCGCGGTCGTAGCGGATGGCGACCGCCCGCTTGAGCGGCGCAACTCCGCTCCCTTGGGAATCTTCACGCACCGGGGGCATCATCACACCCGCCGGTCCACAAAGGAATGGTGTTGCGGCGCCAAGCGCTGCACCAGCAGCGCCTCAGGCGACTGCGCGCCCAGCGCCACCTGCAACGAACGCAGGCCGAGAGGCTGCAGCGCCCGTTCCAGACCGGCTTGGCTGGCGCGCATCACAGCCGCGCTGTCCTCGCTGGCGCAGCACAATCGCACAAACAGCTGTTGTCCCTCAAGCAGCAGGTGCACGTTCAGATCACCCAGCTGACTTAAACGCAGATTCAGTTGCACACTGTAACTTCGACGCTGCGATCGGTCAGCATCCGCCGCATGCTCCTCCACCAAAACGTAGCCCTGCTGCAAACCATCAAAGGGCAACGGCAAAAAGATCAAGCCATCCTGCGCCAGCCGAGCCCGGCACAGCTGCAGCAATTCCAGCTGCTGCAACAGCTGCTGAACCCCCTCCTTTTGCGGCCCCGCCTCCAGCTGATCCTGCAACCCCAGCAGCAACCCCTTCAGGCTGGCGCGCGCCTCTTCAACCGCGCCATGAAACAGGCGCCCTTCCAGGTCAAGACCCAGCATCCGCACCAATTGCTGCAACTGTTCGGCCGGCGGCGGCAGCAACTCCGCCGCTGCGGGACCAAGACTGGCGCCGCGACCGGTCAGCAACACCGCCAGCTGTTGCAGCAGACCTCGGGCGGCTTCCAGCTCCGCCGAACCAGGCGCATGCTCCGGCAAAACCGTCGGCAGGACCGCTTCCAGTTGCGGCAACAGTTGTAACAGCTCGGCACGCGCCGTCTCCGGCAGTTGCTGCAAGCGTGCCACGGCCTCGTCAGCCGCCAGCAGCGCTGGCTTGGGCGCGGCCAGGGCAGCCCCCTGGAACGACGCCCCACCACTGGCCAACGGTTCCAGAACCTGCAAAAGCGTGTTTAACACCTGAACCGCCGGCTCTAACCCAACCAATGTCCCGCCCGGCGCCACTGGCACCGGGGGCAATGCCGCCAGCGCCTGACGCAGCAAGGCTGGCGCGGTCTGGCCCACCACGGGAGACACCTTTTGCTCCGCCCCCAACAGCATCGCGACCTGGGGCTGAAGCGGGCTCGACGACGCGACATTTTGCGTCCCGGGAATCTGCGGTGAGACCCCGCCTTCCCGGCCTGGCATGGCCTGGGCTGTCGCTGTCTCGACAGACGCCGGGCGCCCCTGCAGCAGGGCGGCGAACAGCTGCAACGGCTGCTGCAGAGCCGGCGGCAGGGCACTGTTGCCCGCCGGCTGCGCGGTCGGAAGCAGCAGTTGTGCCAGTTGCTCACCCATCGGCACCTGGCGATTGAACAGAGGCAACAACCGCAGCAGATGAGCATCGAGTCCCTGCGGCAACACCTGCAGCTGCAACTGCGGCTGGGTCGCCAGCACCTGCAGGCGCAAAGGTGTTCCCAGCGGCAGCGGAATCTCACTGCGCGCCTGAGCCCAGAGCTTCTGATGCCCCAGATCAAGCAGCACACGGCCCCCCTCCTGCTCGACAATGGTCGCCGGAATGAACTGGTAGGGTTGCAACTGTTGCTGTAGGGCATCGGCCGCCTGCGCCGTCGGCGCGACAGGCTGCAGCGTGATGCTGGGCGGCGGTACGGGGGTGATGACATCCATGGCGACGCCCCAAGGCAATTCCGAAACGAATCAGGGACCGAAAAGCAGGGAAGGATTGAAGAACGAAAGCGCGGCGAGACACCACGCAGGCGCCACCACCAAGGTCAGAAACCGGCCACCTGCACCTTGGTGCGCAACTGCCGGCGCTGTTCAGCCAAACAGAAGGAAATCAGCCGGTCACGGTTTTCCGCTTCGATCTGCAGATACTTGAAAGCCGCCTCGAAGCCACCGCGCAGCTTGGTATCCAGCCGCACCAGCTGAGCAGTGCACCAAAACGGCTCCTGCTCCGGCAGGTAGAAGCCCAACTCAAACAGCTCGCCCTCGGGCAGCTTGTTTTCACAGCCAACCAGCACGCCGCTGCCACTGAGATTGATCGAGGATGTCGGCACCCGCAAGGGCGGCGTGGCACTGCCCGGGGTCAGGCGGTTATACACCACCTTGATGGCGGCATTAACCCGAAAATATTCCCGCTGCTGACTGTAAGAAAAGGTTTCCAGCGCCAGCGCGCGCAGCACCCGCGGGCTGGTGATCTCGTCGATATGGGCATACATGGACACGGTACCCACCCGCGTGTCCAGCGACAGAAGCAGTTTCGCCCCGATGCGTACCCGGTTCAACGGCAACTCATCAGGGCGAAACTTCAGTTCCAGATAAGGCGCGGCAATAATACGGGCCACCGCCTCCAGGCGCTCCTTGCTGCCATCCTCCAGCAGCAGGAATACCCGCAGCAAAGCGGGCTTTTCGAGATATTTGAACAGGGCAAAATCCGCCACGGCGTCTCGACTCCAGGCTTTTTCAGGTCAAGCCAGTGCAAGCGTGACGGCCGGGGCCGGCAAGATTCAAGCAGTGATTCGTTCGCGGCGGGCGCTCGCCCCCGTCGATCGATAGCCGCTAATACCTGTTCGACCGTCGCGCAACTCTTTCAGTTCATGGGAAAGGAGCGCCATCATGCCATTGATTCTGGGCAAAAGCAAACGATTCAATTCCAGCACCCGCGCCATGGCCGCCTGACGCTGCCGCGCCAGCGGATGCTGTACCAGTGCCGCACCCTGCTGCAGCAGAACGGCAACAGGCTCCTCCTCGCGCTCCAGAATCCGCTGGGCCTGGCTCAGCTCGACCACCAGGGGCGGCAACGCTTCCTCCGGTCCGGCGAGTGCGGCCTCCAGCCGCTGCAACAGAGCCTCCATGGCGAGATAACGGGTCAGCGAGGCCTGCAGGGTCTTCTGCAACTCCTCCGTTAGCGGATCGGACATCGCGCCGCCTAACCTGCCGCCGAAATCGATCGGTACTGCGGTTCCTCCGTTTGAGGTGCCGCTACCGATGGACCGGCCTTCTCCTGCCGCGCCACGGCAATAGCCTCAACCCAGGTGGACCGCAGATCGAGCAACAGATGCTCCACCGTTTTCAGCCGATCAAGGTCGTTGTCACGCCGCGCCGTCGTCAGCTCGCGCATCATAAAATGATACAAACCATCGAGATTGGCAGCAATCTCACCACCCAC
The DNA here is from genome assembly GCF_900101955.1 of Desulfuromonas thiophila. Taxonomy (NCBI): domain Bacteria; kingdom Pseudomonadati; phylum Thermodesulfobacteriota; class Desulfuromonadia; order Desulfuromonadales; family Desulfuromonadaceae; genus Desulfuromonas; species Desulfuromonas thiophila. The sequence continues at coordinate 18,695 of NZ_FNAQ01000025.1, forward strand.
CTCATGATCCAGGGTGTTGGCCAGCTCGGCAATGATAGCCATGGCGCGGCTGATGCCTTCAAGCTTGAGCGATGGCCGATTGCCCTCGATTCCCTGCATGGCCTGACGGGTGAAACGAATCGCCCCGTCATATAACATGATGAGAATCTGTTCGGGCGAAGCGGTCAAAATCTGGTTTTGCTGGTAGTGCTGCGTGTAGGCATTCATTAGTTATTCCCCGTCATCATGTTGGAGAGAAGGTCCATCTGCTGGGTCAGAAAGCTACTTTGGGAATTCATACTGCTGACCAGCAATTCCATCGCGTTGAAGCGCTCGCGAAGGGCCAGTTCTTTCTTGTCCATCAGGGCCTCGGTATTGAGAATCTGTTTGTCGAGCCGTGCCACGGCGGCATCGTAGCGGGTCTTTTTCTCGGCATAGAGCCCCGAACTGGTGCTGGTCAGCTGCAGCAGGGCGCTGTTGAATTTCTTCATCACCCCTTCGCCCGCATCATCACCGGCCAGCAGTTTGCCAACATCGGTAAAGTTGCTGCTGAGCTGTTTTTCCAGTTCAGTCGCATTCAGACTCAGGGAGCCATCGCGCTGGGTTGAAATGCCCAGTTGCGACAGACTGCTGAGCGCGCCGCTGCTGTCGACCACTGTCGACAGCAGCCCCTGCAACTGCCGCTTGACACTGTTGATGCTGGCATCACCACGCAGCAGACTGCTGAGGCTGTTGCTGTCCGCCGCGTCCTCGCCCTCTTCTGTCGTCGACGCTGTTGAAGCGGCGCCAAACTCCGGGTAGCCGGCGGAAATCCAGTCCATCACGCCGTTGTAGGCATCGACAAAATCCTGCACCTTGCTGCGCAGCGCCTCGGTATCCGCTGTCACCGTCAGATTGCTGGTCTGATACTGGGGCGGATCAGCCCATTCATGAGGTGGCACACCCTCCTCAGCCGTTCCGGCCGAGGTCTGCGTACTGGTGCCAGTCAGATCAATCGTCAGGCCGGCAATCACGCCGGTCAGGCGGTTACTGTTGCTGACAACGCGAATGCCATCGACGTAAGCCTCGGCCTGCTGTGCATGACGCACTGTTGTCAGTCCCAGCTCCACCGGCTCACCGCCGCTGGTCAAATCCACCACCGGTGTGAAAGCGGTTTCCGCATCCTTGCCCGTCAGCACCAGATGATAGCCATTGGTGGAACTGCCATCATTGATTATCGTGGCCTGTACACCAGAAGCGTCACTGGTGGCATTGATGGCCGCCGCCAGCCCCTGCAGACTGTTGTTGGTCTCGTCAATGGTAATGACCGTTTCACCCAGGGTCAAAGAGCCGCTTCCCAGCAACGCCAGACTATCGGAGGCAAATCCACCACTCACTGTCTTCTGCACCTGGGCCAGTTGCACCACGGCCAGATCGTAGCTTCCGGGCGCCGCCGCAGAACTGGTCGCGCTGAAAGGCGCACCGCTGGCCACCTGGGTCGCCGTGGTTCGCACCTGGCTGGTCAGGCTCAGCCCGCTCACGGCACTGCGCAGGCCATCAAGCTTTCCCTTAAACTGAGCGTAGGCGTTCAGCCGCTCCGTCTCGTAACTCTTCTGCTCTTCCAGCCGCTCCAGCGGTCGACGTTCAATCGCCATCAGGCCGGTAACAAGATCCTCCGTCGGCAACCCCGTTGCCAATCCGCCAAAGGAAATTTCCGCCATGACGCGCCTCCCATTATTCTGTTCATATTATGTCGGCCTTTCATGATAAGGCCGCTCAGCGCCTGCACCCACGACGCGGGCACCTGTGTATTTCTTTCGGCCATAGCCGCTTCAAAGTTTAGCGCAAAGCGTTCAGCCACGGCAAAAAAGACCTCTTTAACCTGCCCCTGACACAGCCAAACAGCCATTGCCAAGGACCGCGGGCCGGATTATTCTGCCGTCGTTGCCGCCTTGTGATATGGCGGGCGCCACCAGGCTGATCCGCGCCAACCAAGGCTTTCCAAATCCCTCGGAACGTTCACGTCAGGAGAAATCGCATGCGCCCCGTCTACACCCTGTTTATCGCCTTGAGTCTGTTTACCCTGACCGGTTGCATGAGCGCCGGCCGACCATTCAATGTCACCGCCGTGCCACAGATCAAGATCGGCCAGACCACCAAGGCCGACCTGCTTGGCTACCTCGGGGAGCCCTGGCGCACCGGCGTGGAAGACGGTCAGCAGACCTGGACCTATGGCGATTACCGCTACTCTCTGTTCGGCAATACCCAGACCCGCGATCTGGTTATCCGCTTCAATCCCGATGGTCGCGTGTCTTCCTACAGTTTCAACTCCACCTATCCGCAGGATCGCCCCTGACCCTTGCCACGAAGGCGCCATGCACCAATAAAAAACGGACCAAGTTGGTCCGTTTTTTATTGGTGCATGGCGCCTTCGCTCACAGGATGGAGCAAGCATATCAGACAAATTCTGCCTGATACTGTTTTACCCGCGCCAGATAGGTGCGGGTCTCTTGCGGCATCCGCGCCAGCCCCTTACGTTCCACATTGCCCATGCCCCAATTATAGGCCGCCAGCGCTCGGTCAAGATTGCCCTCGAAGCGGTCAAGCAGCTGACGCAAATAGCGCGCACCGCCCATCACGTTCTGCTCCGCCTCAAACGGATCGCTCACCCCCAGATCACGTGCTGTCCCCGGCATCAACTGCATCAGACCTTGCGCCCCGGCATGCGACTGCGCCCGCACATTGAAACCGCTTTCCGCCTGGATAACCGCCTTCACCAACGCCGGGTTCAAATCGTAACGCGCTGCTGCCCGTTCTGCCAACTCCAGCACCGCGCCCTTTTCCGCCCCTGTCACCGTACCCTGCTGCCGCTGTTGCTCCATCTGCCGCAGGGCCCCTGCCAGCGACGCCGACCGCTCCGACTGCGGCTCAACGGTCGCCGCACGGTAGTGCGCCAGACCCGCTTGCCACGCCAGCGAAGCACTCTCGCACACCTCCGGCGACCCCACCGCGAACACCTGCCGGCTGCTGGCCAGCATCAGCGGCGCCATATCTGCCAGCGCTGCCGACGCATCGCCTTGCACCGCCGACGCAAAAAGTGCCGCAAAATCGCCGGTCCCACGAATCTGACCGGCCATCACACGCTGCTGCGGTGCCTGCCCGCTCTGCGTCATTTCCGTCAGTCGCATGTCCATCTCCCTGCTGCCAAGCGGCCTAAGACACTCCAGCCACGCTGTTGCAACGCTTTCCGTTGCCCGGATTCCCTCTGCTCTTGAGTAATATATCGGCCAACCCTTCACCAAAGTTTACCCAACGACCGTTACTATCAGCCAATACGGCGATAAACCCTGCACACGGCACAGCAACCTCCCCGGCCGTCAGTGCAAAACGGGCGCAGGGCTAGTGGTGGTGCCTGGTTCCAGCGCAGCCCATTCCGGCCAGACACCCAAGGGCCAGCCCGCCAGCCGGTACTGGTTGTAGAGGATATTGAGCCACTGGCGCAGTTGGCTGTGCTGCAGATTGAGACTGACGGCCGGAACAGAACTGGCAGAGCCCTCCTTAAACAGCAACTGCAACGCGTCGGGCCGCTGGACCACGTCAACCACATGCACCAGAAAACGGGTTTTGGGTTGCCGCAGTTGCACCGGCGCCTGACCTGTGTGGCTCTGAGCAGCAGCCTGCTGGGCAAAGCTGTTGCGCACCTGCGTTTGCAGATCGTCAGCCCCTTGCCCTTCGAGCAGATGACACAGATGGGCCACCAATCGATTGAGCAGACGCAACGTCAACCACAGTTGCAGGGTTTCACCGTTGGCCAATTCACCGCAAAGCTGGACACGGTCTTCACAATCGTCGTAAACCGTCGTGATTTTTTGCAGTTGCAACATGGAACATTTCCTCCGCAGTCCTGGCGGCAGCGAAGCATCGGGCTGTAGCCGCTTCGGTCTGCCGCAATGACTTTACCATTGCCTTTTTCCGCCGGCTGGCGTATAACTGCCCTCCGCATGCGCGATTAGCTCAGCTGGATAGAGCGTTGGCCTCCGGAGCCAAAGGTCACAAGTTCGAATCTTGTATCGCGCGCCAAAGAAATCAAAGGGTTAGCTCGGAAACGAGCTAACCCTTTTTGTGTTGTGCCCATCTGGTGCCCAATGCATGCCCAGCATTTTTGGCACCGCCAAATCTTGACTGCTGGCTCCAGGGAAATGAACTTTATTCCTGAGCCAATAGTCATACCAAAATCACACCGCCCGACACAGACAATGCACCGTCCTTTTCAAATCGGCAGGTTAAGGAGATCAAAAAAGGTGCCAACCAAAAAAACTGGTATCTTTCACCTCCCCCGCCCTCCTGCCTTGACCATTGGTCTTATTTTGCCTGCTTCTGGGATATTCCTTCTTGGTCCGGCAAAATCTCTACCAAGTCACCAATCGAGCAATCGAAAAACAGGCAAATTTTTTCTAGGTTGCCGATCGTTGTGTTTGCTGCCTTTTGGTTGGCGATCCGGGAGAGAGTCGACAGATGAATTCCCGTTTTTTCAGAGATCTCCTTGAGGCTAACACGCTGGCCAAGTTTGAGTTCCAAATCAGCGATAAGGTGCTTGAGATGATATCGAATCACGGCGTTCCTCTCTAAAAACAATCGCAGCTATTCCTTTTGCAAGCATACAACCATCTTGATTTCGGTGAAAACTAAAAACTTTACTAGATGTTTTTTGCACTAAAATCAATTAAATAGCAGGAAAAATGCATTATTGCTAAATAGTTGACTGACGTGCAATTAACTTGGATATATGCTCTTCTCAGCCCACAACCAAAGGAGGCAACAATGGAAGCGGCGTTTTTCAAGATAGTTGTCGCGTCGACTGTGTTTTCAGGCCGCCTGTATCAGCGGCTGTCGCGCAGGCTCCCGCTCGGGATTGAGTGCCACAGCCCCGAGCGGTTCCCAGTTGCGTGTGGCACCTGACCAGCGTTCGGGTATCCGCTCTCGGGCTGCCTGGTGCAGCGCATGGCGGCGAGCCAGCACGAGGCAATCTTCACCGCGGTGACGCTCTGCCGGTGTCACGAAACCGATGCGACTGTGCCGGTGCTCTTGGTTGTACCAGCGGATGAAATCCCTGACCCAGCGGCGCGCGGCCTCCAGGTCGGCAAAGCCCCGCTTCGGCCACTGCGGGCAGTATTTCAGCGTGCGGAACAGCGATTCCGAGTACGGATTATCATCGCTCACCCGCGGGCGACTGTGCGACGGCATGATGCCCAGGTCAGACATCTTCTGTAGCATGGTCGCCGACTTCATCGGCGCCCCGTTATCCGAGTGCAGCACCGGCGGTCTGAGCAGGCACTGCTCACTGAGCACACTGCGCTGCAGCAGCTGGGCGCCGAGTTCGCCGCTTTCGCTTTCGTGGACCTCCCAGCCCACCGCCTTGCGGCTGTAAATGTCCTCGATCAGGTACAGATAGAAATACTGGCCGCGCACTGCGGCCGGCAGATAGGTGATGTCCCATGACCAGACCTGGTTGGCGGTGGTTGCCACGTGGCTGGTCGGCGCTTTCACGGTGCGCGGCGGCTGACTGCGACCGCGGCGCTGTTGCTGACCAGCGGCATGCAGGACGCGGTAGAACGTCGACTCCGAGGCCAGATAGCGCCCGGCATCCGCCAATCGCGGCACGATCTGGCTGGGTGGCAGGTGCGCATATTCCGGGCTGTTGCAAACCGCCAGGATGGCGTCGCGCTCGACCGGGCTCAGCGCATTGCGTGGCACCGGGCGCTCGGTGGTGGTGCGGGCATCGGCACGTATGATGGCCACTTCTCTCCAGCGTTGCAGGGTGCGCAGTGATACGCCCAGCTCCTTGCAGGCCACCGTCTTGCGGGCGCCGGCGGTGACGGCTTCGTTCAGCCAGTCAACGAATTGCTGCCGTTCTGGCAGCGAGGTCAGTTGTCCTCGCCGTCGTTGCCCCAGTAGGCATTGAGCTTTTTTCGCAACACCAGGATGGCCGCAGCCTCGGCCAGTGCCTTGTCTTTGCGGCGCAGTTCACGTTCCAGTTCACGGATGCGCTTCTTGTCCGCCCTGGCCTGCTCCCGCTCGGCCTGTCGCTGAGCCTGAGCTGATTGCTGACCGCTGATGCAGGCCTGACGCCAGGTCTGCACCTGCTCGGGGTAGAGCCCCTTGCGCCGGCAGTATTCGCTCAGCTCGACGGCCGAGAGCGCAGCGGTTTCCAGCACGACGGCAAATTTAGCTTCGGCCGACCAGTCATCGGGCAGTTTCTTGTCTCTGGGCACGGGAGCTCCTTTAGCCTGGGCCTGTTTACGCAAAGCATACAGGCTTGTCTCGGAGATCCCTTCCTGGCGAGCAAGCTCAGGCACAGACAGGTTCACCGGAGGTAGCAGCTGCTTCAGCAGGGTGGCTTTTCGTTCAGCAGAGTAACGCGGCATTGCATAGCTCGTTCCGCCCCCGGGGTTCAGTGTGAGTGAATCCAATCAGGCGACAACTATCCTGACACCGGGGGAGGGGTGCGACTGCAT
>NZ_FNAQ01000026.1 GCF_900101955.1 Desulfuromonas thiophila
AAGTTCTGGGGGATCACTCCCAGCTTTGCCTTTGTTGCCGAACCCCAGACCAATGGAGTTGCCGAACGGTTCAACCGCACCTTGAAAGAGCAGGCCATCTATGGCCGGGTTTTCCGTAACATCACCGACGTTCGCGAAGCCGTGAAGACCTTCGTGGAGCTTTACAACAGCGAATGGCGTGTTGAGAAAAACGGCTTCAGATCACCTGATGAAATCCGTCAGGCGGCGTAAGCTAAACTTGTGTCCAGGGAACCGGTTCCGCTACACTGGATGCTAAATAACCCTCTGTCGTAGGGTGGGCACCGCCCCACCCGTTTGATCCGTGCCACGAAAAAAATAGAGTGCGGCGTAAGCCTGTTATCAACGTTTTACGCCAGAGTTTCCAACTCGCACGATTCGCCGACCTAAAGGGCGGCGAGCCGAGTCTGTGAAGCATCACGGAAACCGACACAGTGCAGGTTGATCCAGGGTCAGGAGAAGTTCAGCTGGCTTTTGCATCCTTTTGGGCGGCTTGCCAAAAGGATGGCGCCTGCCGGGGCGAATCCCGGCGATCTTGACCTTGATTTTGCTCTTGCCCTTGATTCCTCTGTGGTCCGCATCACGAAACTGATCGTTCCGGCGAACCTCATCTGTTCTCATTGCTGGTGCCCACATGACGCGGGCTTCCGTGCCCGCACGTCGGGTCACTTTTGCGTCGACAAAAGTAACGCAAAATCGACTCCCGTCATTGCACCCTGCGGGTTCCCTCACTCCATTCACTTACACCGCGCTGTCGGCAAGAACTCGCCCTGTTTGCCACAGTCCTCAAACATTTGCCGACGATCATCGCGGTGACCGTTCTCTCCGTTCGGCGCCACTGAACGGGAGAGCTTTGGTGGTTGGCGAACCTTTGGCTCATCTTTCTTCGCATCGTGGCGCCACCAAAATCACCGCCAAATTCCCGGTATCCGCTGGCGCATCGCGCAGCTGATTCAGATCCAGTTCCACCCGCTGCTCCGGCAGCCCGGCACGGGCCACGAACACGCTGCGCTCCAGAGCCGCGCACTGGTCGAGCAGCTCGATCAACTGCGCCAGGCGGCGACCAATTTTCATGATGGCCACGCCGCTGCCCGACGTGATCAACGCGCGCAGCTTCTCCAGATCATTCGCCGCTGGGATAATGGTCAGCGGCTGCTCCCCTTCACCGAGTGGGCAGCAGGTCAGGGCCGCAACAGCGCTGACGGCGCTGATACCCGGCACCGTTTCAACCTGAGCCTGCGGGAACACCGCATACAGGGCGCGCAGCAGGTAGATGTAGGTGGAGTAGAGCAGCGCATCACCCAGGGTGACCAGGGCCACATCCTGCCCGGCCTGCAAGCGACCGGCGATCTCCAGCGCGGTCCCCTGCCAGTGCTGCTGGCGTGTGGCGGCGTGGTCGGCCAGGGAGAAGGTCACCGGCACGATGGCGCAATTTGCCGCCGCATGGGTGGCGGCGATGTCGGCAACATAGGTCTGGCGGCTGAGGCGCGAGGTCGGCACGTAGATGGCGTGGCACTGGTGCAGCACGCGTACCGCCTTGAGGGTGAGCAGTTCCGGGTCACCGGGGCCGACACCGACGCCGTAAAATGTTCCCTGTTGCGGCTGGGTCATGACATCACCTCCTGATGCAGCAGCATAATGATGGTGCGCGACGCCAAGCTGGCCTGACGTAATGTAGCGGCATCGCAGGGGTGAATCTTCTCTTCGGCCAGGGTGAGGTTTTCGCACACCATGGCCCGGTAGTCTGTGCCCAACTGCTCCAGCAGATCAGCGGCCCACATCGTGGCAGCTCGAGTACCGGCGAGGATGGCGATTTTGTGCCAGTGCCGCAGCTCGTCAACGGTGGCTGCGGGGGCGCGGCCATGGGCGCTGACGATACGCAGATCGTTCCAGTCGATGCCCAGCCGGGCACAGGCCACCTGCACCGAGCTGATGCCGGGGATCACTTGGCAGTGCTCGCGGCCGAAATGCTGCTGAACGCGGCGCGCCAGGCTGAACAGGCCGCTGTCGCCGGACACCAGCACCACCATCTGTTGGTCGCGGTGTTTTTCCATCTCCACGAGCACCGCCGGGATATCGGCCCCAACGGTCAGGCGCGTGGCTTTGACCTCTGGGAACAGCTCCAGCAGGTGACGTGCGCCGACCAACACATCGGCATCAGCTACGGCATTGCGAACCGCCGTGGTCAGATAGTCGCCATGGCCGGGGCCGCAACCGGCGATGATAATAGGCGGTGTCATAGGCTCTCCTGCTCAAGATGGCGCAGCCAGGGCTGCAAGTCTCCAGCGCTGCCGAGAATATCGCCCTTGAGGTTGATCAGCACCACCTGTGGCTGCCAGCAGGCGGGAAACCTCGCGGCGGTGTTGCGTTGAATCGCTTCGGCGAGGCGATCCGCCACCCGGCGACGCTGCGGGTCGGTCAGGCACTCCATGAAGACTCCTTCAACGGTGGTGGTGTCAGTCAGCGGACGCTGCAGCACCTGATGGGCCAGATCAGCGACAAAGGGCACGGCACTGTCGGATTGGCCGGAGTGGGTGTTCCACTGACCCATGGCCAGCTTGGCCAGCTTGCCGGGGTGCCCGAGCATCAGCAGCGCTGTAAACGGCTGCGCTTGCGCCTGTTCGAGCATGTAGCCCCACTCGTTACTCACCTCTACCACCTGTTGTGTTTTGAGATGAAACGCACGCAGGGCGGCGTTGCGCCCCATGTTGCCCGGCACAAACACCGGGGCGGTGGTGGCGCTGGCAACACAGATGTCGAGGGCGCACTTGAGCGATTGCTGCAGGGCAGGGGCGCTGAACGGGCGTACCCGGCCGCTGGTGCCGATGATGGAGATGCCGCCTTCAATGCCGAGTTTGGGATTAAAGGTTTTTGCCGCCAGCTCTTCGCCGCCGTCCACGGCCACGGTGACCATGACGCCGTGCTCGGTCACTTCGCGAATGGCCGCTATAATCATGGTGCGCGGCACCGGGTTGATGGCGGCTTCACCGACAGCCAGAGCCAAGCCGGGCAGGGTGACAGTGCCGACGCCGGGTCCGGCGCGGAAGATGACCTCCGTGCCACGGCTCGGCGTCAGGCGCACACGAATCCGTGCGCCGTGGGTGACATCGGGATCGTCACCGGCATCCTTGATGATACTGGCCTCGGCGCTGTCATCGCTCCGCTCCAGCGAAGCCACGGGCCACATCAGACGACTGCCGTCGGGCAACGCGATTTCCACCTGTTCCACCCGCTCATGACGGAACAGCAACAAGGCCGCGGCCTTAGCCGCCAGAGCCGCACAACTGCCGGTAGTGATGCCACCCTTCAGCTCGGCGCTCATGACGCGGCGTTCTCCTGCCAGCCGCGTTGACCGATTTTGACGATCAGGGTGGTCATGTAGCTTAACGGCGTCATGGTCCATTGGCTGAGGTCGTCGACCAGCAGCTCATGATCGCCCTGTTCGCCGCAGCTCACCAGCCGCGCCCGGCTGAGCAGGTTGCGCGGGCGCAGCAGGTCCATCAGCGCTTCGATGCAGCCGCCTGCTTTGTACAATACCAGGGTTTCGCAGTGGTCGAGGGCCTGGGCCACGGCGTCAAGGTTGGTGGCCGACATCAGGGTCAGGCGGTCCTCCTGCAGGGTCAGCACTTCGCCAAAGCGACTGGCCGAGGTCTGGAAGGCGCTGATGCCTGGCACCACGTGCAGGTGGTCGGCGGGCATGTGGTCGGCCAGAGCCTGCAACAGGTAGGAACTGGTGGCAAAGATCAGCGGATCGCCGAGGGTCACCTGAACCACGGATTGCCCGTGTGCGCAGCGTTGCACCACATCATCGGCCAGTTGCTGCCAGCGCTGGCGGGTGTTCTGGTCGTTGCGTTCCATGGGGTAGTTGAGAACCATGATCTCCTGATTGCTGAGGAACGGGCGCACCGCTTCGAGGGCCAGGCTTTTGGTGGCGGTTCTGGCCTGGGGCGACAGGATGACATCGCACTGTTCGACCAGGCGTGCCGCGCGCAGGGTGAGCAGGTCCGGGGCGCCGGGGCCGATGCCGACGGCGTAGAAGTGGCCGGGTTGTGGGCCTTTGCCGGAAATGCCGGCTAAAGGATCGGGAATCGCCATTCAGACCTCGCTCACGGGAACAGGGGCAGGAACCGGAGCCGAAGCGCCCGCCGGGGGCTGGCCGGAATAGCCGTCCGGAAATCGCGCCAGGTGATTCAGCGCGCGATCAAGGTGATCAAAATAAATGGCGAGAATGGCGGGATTCCAGCCCAGTGAAGGGCTGCAGCGGACCTGAGCGACCTGAAGGAGGTTTTTCCAGCTGTCGTCTTCGTCGCCGAGGACGTCGTTCATGATGTGATCGCCGGCAACGATCATCAGCGGGACAAAGTGAACCTGCTCAGGCTGACGGGCCTTGAGCGTTTCCAGCCCAGCGGTGCCCGGCGTGCCCTCGACGCTGGCCACGGTGAGCTTGGGGTAGCGCGCTTCAATGGCGGCGGCGAATTTTACCAGCCGCCGGTTGAATTCGGGATAGTTCCTGTTGCCATGAGCGACCACCACGGTGGTTTCGTCAGCGTCAAGCGACGGAGCCAGGGCGGCAATGGTCGCTTCAATATCGGCGTTGCTGGTCATCAGCGGGTCACCGAACACCACCTGCAGGCCGTCGTTGTTGGCGCTGAACAGGGCCTGATATTCCTGCCCCGGCACCACATGCAGACTCTGGCAGGCGATACGCCGTGCCCCGCGCGTTCGCAGATCGGCCATGACTTCGGCAAGGTTGCGGGTGCGGATGCCACGCTGTTTGAGTTTGTCGATGATGAATTGAGAGGTGAAGGCCCACTGGATGTCATGGTCGGGGTAGCGCTGGCGGGCCTGACCATCGATGAAATCGTACACCTGCCGTGCTTCGTCCACTGAAGTGCCGAAGGCTACCAGAACAATGGTGGGTGGCGTTTCGGCCGGACAAGAGGGGGAGGCAGGATGTGTGGAATCGGGCGGTACGGTAAACATAGGGGCTCCCATCGGGGTCAAGGGGTTAAGGTGGCATCGGCCGCTGTCAGCAGACACAACGCATGCAAACAAGCCACCGCCAACGGACTTCCACCCCGCCGCCCCTCAATAACAATGTAGGGCACGCCAGTGGTCTGCAACTCCTCCTTGCTCTCCAACACATGCACAAAGCCCACGGGCATACCGATCACCAGCGCCGGGCGCAGTCCCTGTTCGAGGATCAGCCGGTTGATCTCCAGCAGCGCCACCGGCGCATTGCCGATGAGGATGATGCTGCGGTCGAGCTGATCAGCAGCCTTGCGCACGGCGAACAGTGAGCGTGGTAGTCCGCTGTCTTTGGCCTGCTCGGCGACATCAGTGTCGGCGACGTGACACAGGATGCTGTCGCGCTGGTAGCCGGGATGGATCTGCTGCAGCCGCGCCACGGACAGCCCGGAGCGGATCATGTTGCTGTCGGCGTAAATGGTCGCCCCGCGTAGCAGGGCCGCAGCGCAGGAGCTGAAGGCGTCGTCACTGAAGCGGATATGCTCGGCGAGGCTGAAATCGGCGGTGGTGTGGATCAGGCGGCGCACCACCTGCCACTGCGCGTCACTGAAGCCGCTGCGATTTGCCTCGGCGTCGATGGCGGCAAACGAGCGGCGTTCGATCTCCGCGCCGCTGACCGGCTGGTCATAGAGGTCGTAGATCAGCGGTCGCGTGGGTGGTGTCGGGTCTTGAGAGGATGTCATGGGGTAAAACTCCCGTTATAAAAAGCGATAAAAGCACTGCGTCCGATCAGACCGACCACGGCAACCAGGGCGGTGGTCCAGATCATCAGACGCAGCCCGGCACCGATATGGTGTGCCGTCAGAGGCTGGTCAGCATCGCCCAAGTAGGGGCGAAACGAGGACTGGCCGAAGTAACGGTTTGCGCCGCCGAGGCGGACGTGCAGCGCGCCGGCTACGGCCGCCTCGATCTGGCCGCCGTTGGGGCTGGGGTGGTTGTGGCGATCGCGGCGCAGGATGCGCCAGGCTTTTTTCCCGTCGAGCCCGGCCAGTGCTGCCGCCGGAATGGTCAGCAGCGCGGTGAGGCGCGCCGGGATGAAATTGGCCGCATCGTCGAGGCGTGCGGCAGCACGACCAAAATGGAGGTAGCGCTCGGTTTTGTAGCCGAAGGTGGAATCGAGGGTGTTGATGGCCTTGTAGGTCATGGCTGCCACCGGTCCGCCGACCACGGCGAACAGCAGCGGTGCGGTGACGCCGTCCACGGTGTTTTCCGCCACACTTTCGACGGTGGCACGGCTGATTTCCGCCTCGTTCAACTGTTCGGTATCGCGTCCCACCAGGCGCGCCAGTTGGGCGCGGGCCGTGGTCAGATCGCCCTGTTGCAATGGGAGCTGCACGGCGCGGGCATGATCGCTGAGGCTGCGTGTCGCCAGGGTGGTGTAGAGGACGAGGATGGAAACCAGGTCGCCAAGGCGCGGGTGGATTGCTGCCGCGCCATACACCACAGCAGCGCTGAGCAGGGCAGTGCCGCCGACCATCACCATGACCGCGACCAGCCCGGCGCGAAAGCCGTCATCCAGCCGGCGGCGCAGCGGAGCTTCCACGGCCAGGGCAGCGCGACCGATGGCCTGCACCGGATGCGGCCAACGCGGCGGATCACCACACAGGGCGTCGAGGGCCAGGGCGGCCAACAGATGCATCCACAGCGGCATCACAGGCCGATCCTCCGATACAGGGCGTCCAGGTCGAGGGCGGCGCGCACCGTGTCGGCAAGGCGGTCAAAGGCCGGTTCCAGATCGTAACAGGCACGGATGCGACCATCGCACGGCCAGCCGCGTCGCTGGCGCAGGCGGTCGATGAACCAGCGGCGGAACGGATCGGCATCGAACAGACCGTGCAAATAAGTGCCCCACACCCGACCGTTGCGCATGGCCCCGCCGATCAGCTCCCCGGCGGCGTTGTAGGCCAGAGGTTGCAGACCGGCGGCGGTCGTATGACCGTGGTGGATCTCGTAACCGATCAGGTCATGACCGGAGGGGAGATGCTGGCAGCGGGTTTGCAGCGTGGTTTTGTCCGGCTCCAGGCAGGTATCGAGGGGCAGCAGACCGAGGCCCGCTAGAGGCTCCTTGGTCCCTTCGATGGCATGGGGGTCGCGCAGGGTGGTGCCGAGCATCTGGAAACCGCCGCAGATGCCGACGATCTCGCAGCGTTCGTCATCAGCCCGTTGCAAAAGCCTGTCCGCCAGGCCGCTATGGCGCAGATGGATCAGATCGGCAGCGACATTCTTGCTGCCGGGCAGGATCAGCGCGTCCGGGCGGCCCAACTGGTCGGCGTGGCGCACCACGCGCAGCCGCACATCCGGCTCAATGGTCAGGGCATCGATGTCGGTAAAGTTGGAGATGTGTGGCAGGTCGATGATCGCGATGTCGAGGCCGTCTTCCGCCATCGCATCCGTTGCGGTATGGAGCGTGCCCTGCTTGAACGACACCGAATCCTCTTCGGGCAGACCGAGGCGATGAAGATAGGGGACCACACCGAGCACCGGTTTGCCGCTATGGCGCAGGGTGGCGTCGAGGGCGCTGCCGAGCAGGGTAGCATCACCGCGAAAACGGTTGATGACGAACCCGGCCACCTGATGGCGCTCCGCTTCGTTGAGCAGTTCCATGGTGCCGACGAACGAGGCAAACACGCCGCCGCGGTCGATATCGCCCACCAGCAGCACCGGGGCGGCGGCGTAACGGGCCATGTTCATATTGACGATGTCGCCGGATTTGAGGTTGATTTCGGCCGGGCTGCCCGCGCCTTCGAGCACCATCACCTGATGCTCGGCGGCCAGGCTGTCGTAGCTGCGTTTGACCTGTTCGAAGATGTCGCGCTTGTGTTCGGCATAAGCGCGAAAATGCATGTTGCCGACCGCCTTGCCGAGGACGATGATCTGCGAGCCGGTGTCGCTGTTGGGCTTGAGCAGCACCGGGTTCATGCGCACGTCCGGGTCGAGGCGGCAGGCCTGGGCCTGCATCACCTGGGCGCGGCCCATCTCGCCGCCGTCGCAAGTGACGAAGGAATTGAGCGACATGTTCTGCGCTTTGAACGGTGCCACATCAAAGCCATCCTGGTAGAGGATGCGGCACAGGGCGGCGGTGAGGACACTCTTGCCGGCATTGGAGCCGGTGCCCTGGAACATGAGGGCCGGGGTTTTGCGTTTTCGGGGGATGGCCCGGCGCGGGGCGAGCAGGCCGGTGAGCACCTGTTCGAGGCGTTGCTGCTCTGCGGGCGGACGCACGGCCACGCGGAAGTAACGGGCGTCGAGTCCGGCAAAGTTATCGCAGGCGCGCAGGGCGATGCCCTGCTGCAGGGCCTGCTCCGTCAGGTGCACGGCAGTGAACTGGGGATGATCGAGGCGGCAGAGCAGAAAGTTGGCGTTACCGGGGAACACGCTGACGCCCGGCAGTTGTGCCACCATCTCGGCCAACGCCTGGCGCTGCTCACGGACAAAGGCGCGGCTGCGTAGGCGGTAGTCGTCGTCGGCCAGGGCGGCTTGGCCCACCTCCTGCGCCAGGGTGTTGACGCTCCACAACGGTTGCAGACGGCGACAACGCGCCATGAGGTCGGCATTGCCGAGGGCGATGCCGAGGCGCAATCCGGCGATGGCGTAGGTCTTGGTCAGCGACTGCAGGATGATGACGTTGGCCGGGCGCTCATGGCCGAGACTGGCGGGCGCATCGCTGAGATCGAGGAACGATTCGTCGATGAGGAATGTCGTTAGCGGATGTCGCCGGACCAGGGCGCGCAGCTCTTCCACGGCCAATTGGCTGCCGGTGGGGTTGTTGGGCTGGCCGAGGATCACCAGGGTGTCGGCGGCGTGGTCTGCATCCAGACACGTTTCCAGGGTATCCAACTCCAGTGCAAAGCCGTTGCTTTCACTCAATACAAGGGAGGTGACGTGCATGGCGTGGAGGCGTGCCACTTCGTTATAATCGGCATAGCTGGGCAGCGGTAGCACCAACCGCGTTTTGGCCAGACCGCGGATGAGCAGATGGAGCAGTTCGCTGGCGCCGTTGCCGATCAGCACCTGATCCGTGGTGGTGGCAAAGCGCTCGGCCACAGCCTGGGTCAGGGCGCTACAGTGTGGATCGGGGTAGTGCACCAGGTCGCTGATGTGGGCGCTGATCAGCGGGCGCAGCCATTCCGGCGGCCCCAGCGGGTTGAGGTTGGCGGAAAAATCCACCAGCGTGTCCGTGCCGCTGCGTTGCAACAGTTGGCTGAGGTTGCCGCCGTGCTGGTGGCGGGGAGGCTGGTTCAACGTCATGACAACCCTCCATGGGGCAGCACCAGCACCGCCGCAATCAGCGTGACCAGTTCGGCCAACTCGCAGGTCGCGCCAAGGGTGTCGCCGGTGAAACCGCCAATCTTGCCGCGGCAGTAACGGCCGAACAGCAGCGTGGCCAGCAGAACCAGGGCGGCGATGATCAAACCGCGTCCCTGCAGCACCATCAGGGCGGTTACCAGCAACAGCGAAACGGCCAGCCAGGCGTGACGCGGCTCGGCTTGCTGATGGGACAGGGTGGCCAGTCCGCCGGGGCGGGCGTAAGGCAGACTGACCAGCGGCAATACCAGGGCGACGCGTCCGGCCAGAGGCGTGAGCAGAATCACCGGCCAGCGGGCGTCGCTGGGCAGCGAGGCGAGGGCGGCGAATTTGATTAGCAGCAATCCGGTCAGCGTTAGAGCGCCCATGGCGCCGACGCGGCTGTCTTTCATGATGGTGAGCATGGTGTCGCGGTCGCGCGAACTCATAAAGGCGTCGGCACTGTCGGCGACGCCGTCGATATGCAGCCCGCCGCTAATGGCGATCAATGCCACTACCAGCAATGCGCTGGGCAGCAGGGTCCCCGGCATCGTGGCGCACAACAGGTGATCGAGCAGCGCCATGACCGCACCGATGAGCAGGCCAACGACGGCGTACCAGTCGAGGCTGCGCGACAGCGCGGTTTCATCGCCGCACCAGCTGTGCGGCACACGCACGATGGTGAGAAAACTGAGGGCCGAAAAAAAGGATTGCAGCATGTTGTGGTTTCCTGGTCGGGAGTCGATTTTGCGCTACTTTTGTCGACGCAAAAGTAGCCCGACGTGCGGGCGCGGAAGCCCGCGTCATGTGCGTACCAACATTGCGAACGGATAATGTCCCCAAGAGTGATCTGTACCGTTTATGACCCACGAAAAAGCAAGATCAAGGTCAAGGTCGCCGGGACTCGCCCCGGCAGGCGACATCCTTTTGACTGGCCGCTCAAAAGGATGCAAAAACCGGCTGAACTTCTCCTGGACCTTGATTCACCTACACTGTGTCTGTTTCCGTGATGCTTTATCGATTCGGCTCGCCGCCCTTTAGGTCGGCGAATCGTGCGCCTTGTCAGCCTTGGCGTAAAACGTTGATGCCATGTTTCCGTCGCTTTCTATTTTTCCCGTGGCACCTGTATAAACGGGTGGCCGGTGCCTGCCCTGCGACAGAGGGTTCCTTAGCCGTCCAGTACTTCCGTTCAGCAGGCGGAAAACCTAACGTTCGCCAGCGCAATTCGTTTCACTGAGCAACGCTCTCCGTGTTTGCCGACTCAGGCGTATTCGCCTGAGACACCGCCGCCTCTTCAAAGGTGGCGATCTCCGTCAGCACGGCCACCGCCGCTTCCACCAGATGCATGGCCAAAGCCGCGCCGGTGCCTTCGCCGAGGCGCAGGCGCAGATCGAGTAGCGGGGCCTTGCCGAGATGATTCAGGGCGATGCGGTGGCCCGGTTCGACGCTGCAGTGGCCGGCGATCATATAATCGCGGCTGGCCGGAACCAGGCTGGCAGCGATGAGGGCACCGGCGGTGGAGATGATGCCGTCGATCACCACCGGCTTGCGCTGGGCCGCCGCGCCGAGGATCAGCCCGGCAATGGCGCCGATCTCAAAGCCGCCCACCTTGCTCAGCACGTCGAGGCCGTCGGCGGCATCGGGCCGGTTAAGGGCCAGAGCGCGGTCGAGTACGGCAATCTTGTTGTTGAGCGCCGCATCGTCGAGGCCGGTGCCGCGGCCAGTGACGGTGGCGATGTCGCAGCCGCACAGGCAGGCGATGATGGCGCTGGACGGGCTGGTGTTGCCGATGCCCATATCGCCGGTGGCGTAGAGATCTGTGGTGTCAGCGAGATGATTGGCGACCTCAATACCCACTTCGAGACACTGAATCGCCTGGGCGCGGCTCATGGCCGGTCCCCGTGACAAATCCGCGGTACCTGCGGCTACCTTGCGGTTCCACAGCGCGTCGTGGTGGTAGAGTTCCGTCAAATCTCCGGCCACCCCGGCATCGACCACGGTGAGGCTGGCACCGACCTGGCGTGCCAGGGCGTTGATGCTGGCTTTACCGTTGAGGAAGTTGCGCACCATCTCGACGGTGACGGCCTGGGGAAACCTGCTGACTCCGGCGGCGACAATGCCGTGGTCGCCGGCCATGACGGCAATGGCTTTGCGTTTCACCGACGGCGCCATGGAGCGGGTCATGGCGGCCAGCTCTTCGGCCGTATCCATCAACTGACCCAGAGCCCAGTGCGGGATGGCCAACTGGTCGAGGCGGGCGCGGGCCTGCTGGCGCATGACTGTATCGGCCGGGGTGATGGCGTTGAGAGTCTGGGACAGTAACGTGTTCGAATGCATAAATGTCTTCCTCTATTTCAGGGACAATGGCAGGCCGGAAACCAGGAAGACGGCTTCGTCGGCGTGGGCGGCCAGGGTTTGGTTGCAGCGGCCGATCAGGTCGCGGTAATGGCGCGACAGGGCATCCGCCGGCACAATGCCCATGCCCAGCTCGTTGGAGACGAAGATCACCGTGCGCTGGCCCTGGCGGGCGGCGTCAATCATTTGGAGGGTGAGGCGGTGAATGGCGTCTTCGTCGAGCGTTTGCTGCTCCGTTTCCGCGACATAGAGCAGGTTATTGATCCACAGGGTGACGCAATCGATCAGCACGACGGCACTGTCACGGCTGGCGTCCAGCGCCGCAACCAGATCCACCGGCTCCTCAATCGTCTGCCAACCTTGATCGGCGCGGCGCTGTTGGTGGCGGTCGATGCGCACCGCCATCTCGTCATCAATCACCGGGCAGGTGGCGATGTAACGGCGTGGTCCGGTCAGGGCCAGGGCGCGCTGCTCAGCGTAACGGCTCTTGCCGCTGCGGGCGCCGCCGCTGATGTAGAGGAGATGGTTGGTCAAGGGCTTAGACGCCATGGTTATACAGTCCGGTCAAGACGGCATGACATCCATCCAAATACAGCGTGGCATAGCCACCCCGTTCAATGGTGAATTTCAGATGGTCTTTTAATGACCAGCCGAGTAACTGGCAAATCAGTCCGCGCAACACGCCGCCATGGCTGACGATGACCAGGTGGCCGGCCTGTTCGGCCAAGATGCTTTCCACAACGGCATCGAGACGGTGGCGGAACTGCTTCAGCGATTCCCCGGCGGGGAAACAGAAATCGTCGGTAAAGGCGGCCCATTGATTGACGCGCTGCGGGTCGTTGTGGAGAATCTGGGCGAAATCCAACCCTTCCCAGTCGCCGAAATTGATCTCTTGCAGGCGCTCGTCAATGGTGACCGGACGGAGCGACTGGCGGATCAGGGGCTCGGCGGTCTGGCGGGCGCGTTGGGCCGGGCTGCACCACAGGGCATCGATGGCGGGAAAGCCGGGCCGGCTGAGATGGCGGACCAGACGTTCGGCCTGCTGCCTGCCGTCGGCACTGAGCGGTACATCGCTGCGGCCGATATAATGACCGTCAAATTCCGTGGCGATGGCGGCATGGCGGATGAGGGTAATCTGTGTGGTCATGGACGGTGCCGTCATCGGTCAAAAAAAATCCCCGCAACCAGAAAAGGTTGCGGGGATTCCGTATTTAATCCGCAAGTCGGGTTCAGCCACCTCATTCCACGAAGGTGGGGCGAACAAATGAATCGGGCGTGTATCTGACTGACGTCGCGGTCAAGCGACGAACACAGTGGCGGGTCCGCGACGGATTTGCACCGTCTTCCACGAGTCCGATTATTTTTTTTATGGTGGGCCTGTTTGTTGGCCAGGACGGTAGAGAAAAAAAATGCGCTTGTCACCTCAATATGATTTAATTGTTTATGAATCGGCGCAGTTGGGCCAGCCGTCGGCATCGTGCGGGGCGAAACCCCTTGACAGCTTCGTATGCCTCGGCTAAAGAGAACCAAAAATATCCACTTTCAGTGGAACCCATATCGTGGATCATGGTGCCCGTAAGGGCTTGATAGGGAAGAGGGGTGCAATGCCCCCGCGGACCCGCCGCTGTGAGCACAGACGACAGGCTTAATGCCACTGGTCTTCTGACCGGGAAGGCGCCTGAAGGTTGAAGTGCGAGCCAGAAGACCTGCCTGATCTGAACACTCGGTATTTCCTCGTGGTAAGGGAAGAGTGAGACCCGTATCCGGATTTAGAATGCGATAAGTCCGCAGGATGCCTTGGCGCCTGCGGACTTTTTATGTTTTTGCGCTAACAGTCTTCCGAAACACGAATCCGACACATACAAGGAGTAGACGATGTCGAAGCCTGGGTATTCCGAACAAGTTGTTGCCCTGGGATTACCTAGCGTGGTTGTCAAGCGTGACGGTAGCCAGGTGCTGTTCGACAGTGAACGTATCTGTTTCGCCATTGCCCGTGCCGGTAAGGCCACGGGCGAATTTGATGACGCCGAAGCCGCTCTACTGACACAGCAGGCTCTCAAGGTGTTGCGCCACCGTTTCGCCGGTCAGCCTCCCAAGGTTGAACAGATTCAGGATGTGGTGGAACAGACGCTGATTTCAGCCAACCACTTCGCTACCCTACGGGCCTATGCGGTGTACCGCGAACAACACCAGAAACTGCGACAGGATCGGCAGACCTTGGTCGATGTGGCGTCGTCCATCAATGAGTATCTCGACCAATCGGACTGGCGAGTCAACGCGAATGCCAATCAGGGCTATTCCCTCGGCGGGCTGATCCTCAACATCTCCGGCAAGGTGACGGCCAACTACTGGCTCAACCATGTCTATGCCCCGGAGTTGGGAGAGGCCCATCGCGACGGCAGTCTGCATGTCCACGATCTCGATATGCTGTCCGGCTACTGCGCCGGTTGGTCGTTGCGCATGCTGCTGCAGGAGGGCTTCAACGGCGTACCCGGCAAGGTGGAAGCGGCACCGCCGCGCCATCTCTCCAGCGTTATCGGTCAGATCGTCAACTTCCTTGGCACCTTGCAGAATGAATGGGCGGGAGCGCAGGCGTTCAGTTCGTTCGACACCTACCTGGCGCCGTTCGTGCGCAAGGACAGGCTCAGCTACGACGAGATCAAACAGCAGATGCAGGAGCTGATCTTCAACCTCAACGTGCCGTCGCGCTGGGGCACGCAGACGCCGTTCACCAACCTTACCTTTGACTGGACCTGCCCGGAAGACCTGAAGAATCAGGTGCCGGTGATCGGCGGCGAGGAGATGCCGTTTACCTATGGCGAGTTGCAGGCGGAGATGGACCTGATCAACCGC
This sequence comes from Desulfuromonas thiophila, assembly GCF_900101955.1. Lineage (NCBI taxonomy): Bacteria > Pseudomonadati > Thermodesulfobacteriota > Desulfuromonadia > Desulfuromonadales > Desulfuromonadaceae > Desulfuromonas > Desulfuromonas thiophila. The sequence continues at coordinate 14,539 of NZ_FNAQ01000026.1, forward strand.
GCCTACATCGAGGTGATGACGACCGGCGACGACAAGGGGCGGGTGTTCACGTTTCCCATCCCGACCTACAACATGACGCCGGATTTTCCCTGGGAAAGCGAAAATGCCGAGCGGTTGTTCAGCATGACCGCCAAGTACGGTTTGCCGTATTTCCAGAACTTTCTTAATTCGGAGCTGCAGCCGAACATGGTGCGCTCCATGTGTTGTCGCCTGCAGCTTGATCTGCGCGAACTGCTCAAGCGCGGTAATGGCCTGTTCGGCTCGGCCGAGCAGACTGGCTCCATTGGCGTGGTGACTATCAACTGTGCCCGGTTAGGCTATCAACACGCCGGTGACGAGATCGGCCTGTTTGCCCGCCTGGACAGACTTCTGGAACTGGCTCGCACCAGCCTGGAGGTTAAGCGCAAGACCATCCAGCGCCAGATGGACCAGGGACTGTTTCCCTACACCAAGCGCTATCTCGGTACCCTGCGCAACCACTTCTCTACCATCGGTGTCAATGGTATCAACGAGATGATCCGCAACTTTACCCATGATGGGGACGACATCACCAGCGAAAGCGGGCAGGCGTTTGCTCTCCGCTTCATGGACCATGTCCGTCAGCGCATGGTGGTGTTTCAGGAGCAGACCGGTCATCTGTATAACCTGGAGGCTACTCCGGCCGAAGGCACCACTTACCGTCTGGCCCGCGAGGACAAGAAACGTTTTCCGGCTATGCTTCAGGCTGGCACACCGGATGCGCCCTACTACACCAACTCTTCGCAGTTGCCGGTCGGCTTCACCGATGATCCCTTCGAAGCGCTGGAACTGCAGGAAGCCCTGCAGCGCAAGTATACCGGGGGTACCGTCTTTCACCTGTACATGGGTGAGCCGATTGGCAGTCCCAATACCTGCCGCAAGCTGGTGCGCCGGGTGCTGGAGAACTACCGTATTCCGTACCTGACGATCACGCCAACCTTTTCCATCTGTCCGGTGCACGGCTATCTGCCGGGCGAGCATCCGTTCTGTCCCCAATGCGACGCGACACTGCTCCGTGCCGGCGCCACAATCTCTAGCACCACCAACGCGAAGGAGAAAGACCATGCCTGATACCAAAACCGTTCTTAAGGAAAATCTGCGCCAGCCCTGCGAAGTCTGGACCCGTGTCATGGGCTACCACCGGCCGGTGAGTTCGTTCAACGCCGGCAAGAAATCCGAGCATCACCAGCGCCGCTTTTTCTGCCAAGAGCAGGCCCGCTAGTCATGTTCTTGCAGGTCGGTGGCATCACCCGTTGCACGACCATTGATTTCCCCGACCAACTGGCGGCTGTGGTGTACTGCCAGGGCTGCCCCTGGCGGTGTTCCTACTGCCACAATGCGGATCTGATTCCAAGTCAAGGCCGCCAGTCGCTGGACTGGCGGCTTATTCGGGTCTTTCTGGCGCAGCGGCGGGGCCGACTGGATGGTGTGGTGTTCAGTGGCGGTGAGCCAACCGCTCAGCCGATGTTGCATGCCGCCATGGAAGAAGTCAAAGAGTTGGGCATGAAGGTGGGACTGCACACCAATGGCGCTTATCCAGCGCATCTGAAAAAGCTGCTGCCGCTGTGTGACTGGGTTGGTCTGGATATCAAGGCGCCCTTTGAGGACTATGAACGAATTACCGGAGTTCCTGCCAGCGGCCTTATCGCCAGAGAAAGTGTCCAGCTCCTCCGGTTAAGTTCTGTGCCACATCAGTTTCGTACCACGCTAGATCCTTGGCTGTTGCAAGAAGGCCGCCTTGAAAAGCTGCAATCGATGGTGCGTGGCTGGGGTGGGGAATTGGTGCTGCAGCCGCTTCGATGACTCCTGATTCTGCAACGGAGAGTATGTCCAATCCCAAAGGTTCTTGCCGGCCAGAGTCTGCGCCGATCAACTTTTTTCGCTCTATTCCCATTGAAGTGCCGCTCAGGATGGTCCTGACACGCTTGGGTTATCGTAGCAGCAAGACGGTCTTGCCCGGCAAACAGCGCGAAAGGCTGGAGCAAACCATGTAGCGGAACCGGTTCCCTGGACAGAAGTTTAGCTTACGCCGCCTGACGGATTTCATCGGGTGATCTGAAGCCGTTTTTCTCAACACGCCATTCGCTGTTGTAAAGCTCCACGAAGGTCATCACGGCTTCGCGAACGTCGGTGATGTTACGGAAAACCCGGCCATAGATGGCCTGCTCTTTCAAGGTGCGGTTGAACCGTTCGGCAACTCCATTGGTCTGGGGTTCGGCAACAAAGGCAAAGCTGGGAGTGATCCCCCAGAACTTGATCTGGTTCTGAAAATGGTCTGAGAGGTACTGGGTGCCGTGATCCATGCGCAGGGA
>NZ_FNAQ01000027.1 GCF_900101955.1 Desulfuromonas thiophila
GAAAGGAATTGCCCGAGGGCTATCCCTGCGCATGGATCACGGCACCCAGTACCTCTCAGACCATTTTCAGAACCAGATCAAGTTCTGGGGGATCACTCCCAGCTTTGCCTTTGTTGCCGAACCCCAGACCAATGGAGTTGCCGAACGGTTCAACCGCACCTTGAAAGAGCAGGCCATCTATGGCCGGGTTTTCCGTAACATCACCGACGTTCGCGAAGCCGTGATGACCTTCGTGGAGCTTTACAACAGCGAATGGCGTGTTGAGAAAAACGGCTTCAGATCACCCGATGAAATCCGTCAGGCGGCGTAAGCTAAACTTGTGTCCAGGGAACCGGTTCCGCTACAAATCGAAAACAATAAAATTTGCCCTTCAGTCGCAACCTTGTCGAAGATAGCCAGATTTTTCGATGTTAAAATCGCTCATTTCTTCGAAGATGAGAAAAAAGAAATTCTCTTTGATGTTGTTCGTACTTATGGCCAAAGGTCTGGGATCGGGAATCCTGGCCAAGCTGAAAGGGACAGGAAAATTTATTGTGAGTCCATGACGGCTAAAAAACGGTATAGAAAAATGGAACCGTTTCTTGTCTCCGGCCAGGGGACGGGGGCCGTTGATCTGTTGAATGTCAGTAAAGGTGAAAAATTCGTGTTTGTTCTGAAGGGAAGGGCCGGCCTACTGTTCAATAGCCATCAATTGGAATTGAATGAGGGCGATGGTATCTATCTCGACTCTTCTCTTAGATGTCAGCTGTCATCCTCGGATGGCGGCGAAGTCTCCATTGTTGCGCTTGTTGCCCGTTGATTTTGTTGTGATCCCCGGCTGGTACCATGCAGGTGCTGGCTGGGGCCGTGATTCAGGGCGGTGTCAGTGTTACTTTTTCACTCATATGCAGGCTCACGCCTGAGTGAACTTGCGTTGCGCCAAGACTGTTTTACTAACAGGGTTTTGGCGTTTTTCCGTCTGACCCGCGTGAAGCGGTCGGAGGTTTTTGGGCCGATTCCTTGAGCTTTCGGTTTAGGGGGGTGGGAGGTTCTATGAAAATCCGGCGCTTTTTGGTGCTATTGAGTCTGTTGTTGTGTGGCGCCTGTCAGGTTTCTCCGCCGTTGCCGCCAGCAGTGGTGGATGAGGCGGAGGTGTTGTCGCCGTCGGCCCGGCAACGGCTGTGTCAACAGGCGCGGTTGTTGCTGCAGCAACAGCGGATCGCGTTGCAGGTATGGATTCTGCCGCAGGCGGTGGACGATCTGGATCGTCTGGCGGCTGATCAGCTCAGCCGGTTAAGACTGGGAGAGCAGACCGGCGGTGCTCGTGGTCTGCTGCTGGTGTTCGATCCTCAACGGCAGCAGGTGCGTCTTGAGGTGGGCTATGATCTGGAGGCGTTGCTGACCGATCTGTTTATCGGCCGTATCGAGCGTGAGCAGATGGCGCCTTTTTATGCTGCCGGTCGACTGGCCGAGGGGATTGAGGCGACGGTAGAACTGGTGGTGGGGGCGGTGCTGGCACAGGAAGATGCCTTGCCGGATCGTCCGGCGGTGCGCAACGGTACAACGCTGTCGGGTGGCGGCGGTGCACGGTTGGCGCTGGAGGGGGCGGCTGCCCGACCAGAGGAGACGCTTGATGTGGCCGATCTGGCGCGTTATCAGCCACAACCAACGCCGCTGGAAAGCCTGGCTTTGTATCTTGAGGTTCTCCGGGCACGGATCAAGGCGCCTCAGCTGCCACTGTACAGTCCGTCGAGTCGCGATTTTTTTGCGTCTTGGCTGGTGACGGACGCCCAGCAGGCCAACGCCCAGGCTTTGCTGGAGGCTCATTGGGCCGAGGCTGAGGTGCGTACAGGCACGGTGCAGCATGAACAACTGGCGGTGATACGTTTTCCCGTTACCCGGCGCGGGTGTGCCCCCTATCTGCTGCGGCGGGTCGCAGCCGGCTGGCAGCTTGATTTTGCCGCCATGCATCAGCTGCTGGGCTTCAATCACAACAACCAGTGGTTCATGCGGCGGCAGGACCATGCTTTTATGTTCGCCTTTCGCGACTGGCGCTTTGATCGGCAGGGGTTCCCTCATGCGGCGCCGTAAAGGAAACTCAATCCAGCCTGTCGTTGTCGGCGTCAAGCCGGTCGAGAAAGGCCTGCAACTGTGCCGGGTTCAGCCATAGTCCGCTGAGGTGCTGTGCCCCCGCCTGCAGCGCCGGGATCAGGCGGATGCCGGCACGCCAGCTGCGCAGGGGCTGCCGCAGCACATTGATTTCCTCGATGGTCAGATCAGGGCGTTGCTGCCGCAACCGTTCCAATTCGCGCCGGGCGCCCCGGCATCGCGGACAAAGAGGACTGAAATAAAAGTGGATTTCGGGCATGACATTCTCCCTGGGGAAAGGTTGAAGAGCAACAAGATCAGCGGTGCCTGCATTCAGGGCAGGCTGCAGAGCAATACCACGGCGGCGGCTCCGCCCAGGCCGGCCAGCAGGCACCACATGGCGTTACGGATCAAGGCGTATTTACGGGTCAGACGGTGCTTGCCGAGGAAGTAGATTTCATGCAGGTAGGCATCGTACAGCCGGTTCTTGTCGCTGAGGGTGGCGAGAAACTGTTGCCGGAATTCCTCCTCGCTTAGTTCAGCGAAGGAGCGGAAGTAGAACAGGTTGGTGGCACCACTGGCGTGCAGTGGCGGAATAATGGCGAAAAATGAGAACAACAGCGCCAGCAGGCTGGCCGTGACCAGTAGCAGCGTGGCTGCCAGGGGCAGGTGCTGGTACTGGGTCAGGGTGATGGTTACCACCAGGGAAGCGGCGGTGATGATGATCGATACCTTGGAGTCGGCCATCTGGTTGAGAACCATGTGCTTGGACAGATTCGCGCGCAGGGCGTTGCTGGCCAGCAGGCGTGGCAGCAGGGGCTCTTCGGTGGCGGTCGGCGGATCGGAGGGCGTTGGCATCGGTCGGCTCCTGCCAGTTACGGGAGGGGGAAGGCTGGTTTCCGCAGAAAAATAACGTATACTGCCGGTACTGTACAGCGGAACCCGTGCCGGCACAGGCCGGCCGTATTGAGGAGATCGGCAATGAATGATCTGTTTACGCCCTGGCTGCTGTGGCTGCTTGCCGGTGTGACGCTGGCGTTGCTGGAATTGGCGGTGCCTGGTTTTATCCTGATTTTTTTTGGCGCCGGCTGTCTGGTGGTGGCCCTGTGCCTACTGGTCCTGGATCTGACGCTGACGCAGCAACTCTGGCTGTTTCTGATCGCCACCCTGGTCAGCCTGATCGGGCTGCGGCGTTTCGCCATGCGAATCTTCGCCGGGGAACAGGCGGTCAACCCGGTTGACCAGCTGCTGGACGAGCCGCACGGCACGGCACGGGTGGTTCAGGCCATCCGGCCACCGGTGCCGGGACGGGTGGCCTGGCGCGGTTCCTTCTGGGATGCCCAGGCTGAAGAGGATTTTGAGGTCGATGCCCTGGTGGCCGTGCGTGGCTATGCCGAGGGTTCCCGCAGTCAACTGCAGGTTGAAGCCTTGCCGGCCGCTGCGGTGTCAGCGCAGGATCACTAGCGTTTTGCCATCGTTTGTTCCCTTTATCGAGGAGTGCCCATGAACCCGTCATTGTTCGCCGTGATTATCCTTGCTGTGCTGGTTGTTGTTGTTCTGCTCAAAACTGCTGTCATCGTGCCGCAGAAATACGAATACATTGTTGAGCGGCTGGGCAAGTACAGCCGCACACTGGGGGCCGGTTTCCATATTCTGATCCCTTTTCTTGATCGGGTGGCCTATCGCTTCATGCTCAAGGAAGAGGTTGTTAATATCCCCAGTCAGACCTGCATCACCAAAGACAATGTCACCGTTGATGTCGATGGTCTGATCTACCTGCAGGTCCAGGACAGCAAGCTGGCGGCCTATGGTATCAATGATTATAAACTGGCCGCAGCGCAGCTGGCCCAGACCACCTTGCGCAGCGCTGTCGGGCGCATCGATCTGGACAAGACCTTCGAAGAGCGCGAAAGCATCAACGCCACGGTGGTGCAGGCCATCGACGAGGCGGCCCAGTCGTGGGGGATCAAACTGCTGCGCTATGAGGTGTCGGACATCATCCCACCCCAGTCGGTGAAGCAGGCAATGGAGGCCCAGATGACCGCCGAGCGGTCCAAACGAGCGGAAATCGCCCGTTCCGAAGGGGAGCGCCAGTCAACCATCAACCGGGCCGAGGGTGAACGGCAGGATGCCATTCTGAAGTCGGAAGGGGAAAAACAGCGCATGATCAACGAGGCCGAAGGGCGGGCGGCACAGATTCTTGCCGTGGCCGAGGCGACAGCCTCTGGTTTGCGGCTGATTGCTGATCAGTTGCGTCAGGACGGGGGCATGGAGGCGGCCAATCTGCGTGTGGCCGAGCAGTATGTGGCCGAATTCGGCCGCATCGCCAAGGAATCCACCACCCTGATCGTACCGAACAACACCAGTGATGTTGCCGGCATGGTGGCCCAGGCCATGGCGACCCTGAGCACGGTCAAGCAGCATCGCTAGCAGAAAGGCCGTGCCGCTGTGGGGTTTTGGGCCGCGTGCCCCGGTTGCCGGGCGGGCAGGAGGAAGTTATGCGCTGGATCAGCCAGCTGAAATTACGCACCCGTCTCAATCTGATTCTGCTCAGTGCCTTGACCGGCCTGTTTATGCTGGTGGCCTTGCTTGGCTATCGGGATCAGCAGGCCCAGGTCAGGGAACTGGCCCTGGAGCGTGCTCGTGGCATTGCCCGCCAGATCATTGAAACCCGCAATTACATGGCGGCGGTTGTCGGCGATGAACCTGCCCGCAACCCGGCGTTGACGCCGCAGGTGGTGGCCACCGGCGTGGCCCGGCGGCTGACCGCGGATAGCGACTATGTGGTGCGGCAGATTTCGCTGCGCTACCGTAATCCCGCCAACCTGCCCGATGCCTACGAACATCAGCGTTTGCAGCAGATGGCCAATCAGCCACAGGCGGAGGATTATCGTGTGGTGTCTGAAGGTGGTCAGCCAGTGCTGCGTTACCTGCACCGGATGGATGCCGAGGCCAGTTGCCTGCGTTGTCACGGAGACTACGCGGCCGCGCCGGATTACATTCAGCGGCGTTTCGGCCCACAGCATCCGTCGTACAATTATCAGGCTGGCGAGATGATTGGTGCCATCTCGGTGCAGGTTCCCATGGCCTGGCTGGAACAGGGCATTGCCGCCAATCTGCAGCGGGACCTGTTTTACCGCCTGATCATTCTGCTGGTGATCTTCTTTGCCTTGGGAACCCTGTTGCGCAAGTTCGTGTTGCGACCGGTGCTGCTGGCCTCCACCGCCATGCAGCGGGTCAGCCGCACCGGCGATCTCTCCACCCGGCTCGATCTGCCGGCGGCCCAGGATGAAATCGGAGCATTGCTGGCGGCCTTCAACGACATGATGGCTGCGCTGCAGCGCAGCGATCTGCAGCTGCGTGAGTCGGAGGAACGCTATCGCAATCTGATTGAGGCGGCCCAGGCGGGTATCGTCACCTTCCTGGCCGATGGCAAGATTGTCATCTCCAATCGCATGGCCGAGGAATTTTTCGGTATTTCCCGCCGTGAGCTGCTGGGTCGCTCGGTATTCGACTTTCTCGATGACCGTACCGGGCTTAAACAGAAAATTGCTCAGACTGTCGAGCCCGGCGGGCTTGATGACCGGATCGAGACCCGTCTCGACCGTATTCGCAATGCCAATGGACAGCCCCTTGATGTAGAGGTGCGGCTTCTGCTGGCCTCCAGTGCTGACCGGGTGCCGCTCTATACCCTGCTGCTGACCCGCGCTGGCGGCAACTGCGCCCTGCTGGCTGACGAGACCGCGCCGGACACCCCCTGATGGCGACTGGTGGCTGCCGGTTCTGTTGCCGACGGGCAAAGTACACCTGCCATCTGAACGCCGCGTGAAGAATGAAGATTCCCTGGGCACCCGAGCGGGTGCCCAGTTTTTTTGCGTACTGGCGCTGCGCTTTGGCTTTCTACGCGGCTGGCCAAGCGCCAGGGTGGCGAAGGTACTGGCTGATGTCGATGGCACTGACGATGTCGGGTTCTTCGGCCAAAAACTGCTGGGCGTAGCGCTGAAAGACGCCGGAGGTCAGGAACAGTTCGAACAGATCCTGATCCAGTCGGCCCCTCTGCACCTCGTCGTAAAGAATGTCCAGAGCCTCGCGGACGCTTTTGCCCTGTTTATAGGGGCGATCCGGCGCGGTCAGGGCCTCGAAGATGTCGGCCAAGGCGATGATTCTTTCCGGAATGGTCAATTCGTCGTTTTGCAACTGGCGCGGATAACCCGTGCCATCAAGCCGTTCATGGTGGGTCGAGGCGTAACGCGGTACCCGTTGCAGTTCCTTGGGCAGTGGCAGCTTGCTGAGCATCTTGATGGTATTAATGACGTGTTCGGCGACCTTGAAGCGGTCCTCCTCGGTTAGGGTGCCGCGGGCGATCTTCAGGTTGTGGATCTCGCCGAAGTTGTAAAGATACTCCGGGATATGGATGGCAAGGCCGTAGCTGGCACCGCCGCGACCGAGAACCGGTTTCTCCCGTTCGATCCGGTGCCAGGGCTTGTCTGCCAGCAGGGTTTCGGTTGCCGGCAGGGTTTCAGGCTGTTCTCCACTCCGTTTCAGCTCCGCCAGCGACAGCCCCAGCCGATCATCGAAGTGCCGTTGCCAGGTTGTGCGGCCCAATGCTTCCAGCCGCTGCTGGTCGGCGGCGGTCATGGCGGCTTCCCGGCCCTCATTGCAGGCGGCAATGAAGGCAAAATCCTGCTGCAGCTGTTGCTGGCGCCGCTGCCGTTCCTGCAGGTGCTGCGCCTTTTGGCCCGGCCGTTCCAGACAGCGCTGCAGGTAGAGGATTTCGGTGTCGCGCCAGAGGACCTCAAAGCGGGTCCGGATCTCGTGGATGCGGTTGTAGATGGTTTCCAGCTTGGTCCCCTTGTCGACCACATGCTCCGGGGTTGAAATCTTGCCGCAGTCATGCAGCCAGGCACCGATGCGGAATTCGCGCCATTGCCAGTCCTCGGTAAAATGGAAGGCCTTAAACGATGGCGCCTGGCTGCTGTCGGCAGCGCGGGCCAGCATCTCGGCCAGTTTTGGTACCCGTTCGCAATGGCCGGCGGTGTATTTGGACTTGGCGTCAATCGCCTGGGCGATCACATGCATGAAGGCTTCCATCAGGGTGTCCTGCTCATGGACATGCTTCTGGATCGCTCTGGCCATCAGGGTCATTGAGGAAGACAGCTCGTGCAATTCGCGGATGCGGCTGGTCACCGGCTTGAGCGCATTGAAGTGGCGCAGCTGGATTTTTTCGTTCTCCAGCGCCAGACTCTGAACCGGCTTGACAATCAGGTTCGCCATGCCCAGCGATAGCGGTAACAGCAGCAACAGGCATCCACCCGTTACCAGCAGGCCGGTTTTCACTCGGATGAAGGCAGGGGCCAACAGCGTGGTGGCAGGGGTGAGAACGGCAAAATATTCCGCATTTTTGCCCGGTGCGATCTGCTGCAGGAAAACATAGGAATCGACCCCGGCCAGCTGTAATTGATGCAGACGATTGAGGTGGCTGCGTTTTTGTGGCAGGCGGACCAGCTCCGGGTGGGGAACCGCTGTCAGTGGCTGGGAGAGTTTTTCTCTTCCCTGATAGAGCCAGCGCATTTCGAGAGTCTGCCATTGAGCGGGGGTGATCCGGGCCAACGCCTGATCGATCAATTCGGCGATTTCGGGCAAGGCGGGTGAGACGACCAGATGTAAACCGCTGGAAAGTTCGCTGGCTTTAAGATCCGGCAGCGTCTGCACCTCCAGATCGGTGACGAAATACAGCTGCATCAGGTATTTCAAGGCGGCAGCGGTATCGACGGCAGCCTCGACCTGGCCCTGCCGGACGGCTTCCACAAGCTTGCCGGTCGATGCGACCGGAATAATCTCGACTGCGGGAAAGCGCTGGGCAATCATCGGGATAATGGACCAGTCGCGCACAATGGCGACACGTTTGCCCGCCAGATCTTCAAATCGGGCCGGAGGCCGGTGGCGCTTGCGGGTCAGAATGCCCAGCGGGGGCTGGGCGATCGCCGTGGTGAACAGCCCGAGTTCGCTGTTGGCCGCGGTACCCACAACCGGTTGCAGAATATCGATCTCTCCGGCCTGGAACATCTGCAGCAGTTCCGACCAACTCAGTCCGTTGATGTAACGAAATCGCAGGCCGGTCATCTGCTCGACCAGTTTGAGCACCTCAATGGCGAAGCCGCAAGGCTCCCCTCGCAGGGTGAAGTCGAACGGTGGCCAGTCCATTTCGTTGGTTACCGTAATGACCGGATGTTGCTCCACCGCCTGCGCCTGTTGCGCATTTAAGGGCAGCGGTGCCGCGCGCTGTACCGTCGAAGCCGGCAGCTGTGCAGCGCTGGCTGCGATCAGGTTGCCGTTTTCCTGGTAGAGATAGACGGTGCTGCCGTCATTGACGAGTTTTCCCAGTTCGCGTGACAGCGACGACAGGGCGATATCGACGGCCAGCACGGCATCGGTGCCGGCAATGCGGGTCGAGTAGGTTTGACCCGGGGCCTGCAGATGCTGAAACAGGTAGGGCGGCGTTTTGTGAACACGGTGCTCGACCGCGTTGGTGAACCAGGGACGCTTGTGCGGTTGATAGGTGCTGGCTTCGCGCCGGCTGGTACGCAGTTGGAACTGTTCGTCGTAATAGCTGAAAACCCGTTGGCGTTGCCGGCCATCATCCTCAATGCTGATGGTGACCCAGCGATCCTGCGGCAGAGCATCAAGCTGATAACGGATGGGCGCACCGGCATTGAGGTTGACCAACTCGAAAAAATTTCCGTTCTCAAGGCCGATATAGATGGCGTAAACAAGGGCATCGTGTTGCAGTGTGGCAGCAAAAACCTGCCGGGCGACGGGCCCGATGGTCCCATGTTCCACCAACCCCGGGTAGTTGCACAGCAGCTGGGCAACCTCCAGGGCTCGCCGGTCGAGTTGAACCAGGGCTTCACTGGCACGTAGCGCGGCTTCGCGGTAGCGATTCAGGGCATTTTCCTGGGCCAGCTGCTTGTTGAAGTAGTATTGCAGGCCGATGGCTACCGCCGCCGTCAGCAGGGTGGCGATCAGAAACAGGCTCAGAACCGTTACGCGCATGCTGAAGCGGAAATTGCCCAGATCAAGGGATCGTTTCATGCGGCCTCCTGTTCCCCTGACGAGCCGCCTGCGGGGAAAAGAGTTGCGATTGTCCGTGAGGCCGGGCCGGTGCCCGACTTTGTCTGACGAAGGTGAAGCGCCATGCTGCTTTCGTCTGGCAGGAATTCTTGCAGAAATTTTTCAAAAAGAAATACCCATGACGAGGATTTTTCTGGCGGTGGCAGGTTGGTATCAAGTTGGCTGGGCGATTGGCTTGAAATACAGGGAGGGTTTTACCCGGCTGAGGGGCTTTAATCTGGACGCTGCTGGCCATGCTTGTGTCCCTGGGGTTGCTTGGCTCGGCGCGAAGGCTGGGAAAATGGGTACTGTATCAATGGCTCGAATTTATTAGCCGCCCTTTCTGTTGCATCAGTATCGTGCTTTTGCTGTTGTTGGATTGGCGTTATCGGCAGAAATCGGAAGGAGGAGGGTAAAGACTGAGCCCTGGCCGGGGGAGCTTTCAATTGTAATCTCACCTTTGTGGTCTTTTACGATGTTGTAGGTTAGGGCCAGACCAAGGCCTAGCCCCTTTCCTGCTTCTTTTGTCGTAAAAAACGGCTCCCAAATCCGATCCAGAATGTTTTGTTCCATACCGTCGCCTGTATCGCGGATGACAATCTGGACGTGCCTGCTGTTTTGCTTGCGGGTGCTTACAAAAATATCTCCCCGACCCTTGATGGCTTGATGTGCGTTGACCAGAAGGTTCATGAAAACCTGGCGCAGAGCCGAGGGGTCCCCTTCGACTCTGGGCAGTTCGGTCAACAGATCCGTGCTGACCTGGATCTGTTGGTATTTATCCTGGTATTTGAGTAGTTCGATGACTTCTTTCAGCGCCAGATTGATATCGACCTTGCGACGCAGGCCATCGGACATGCTGCCAAAACTCAGAAGATGGTCGATAATGCCTTTGCAGCGGTAGGACTCGCGAAGAATGATTTCAAGATAATGAGGAAATTGCTCTAGCTGGGCGAACTCAAGCAATTCTGGTGCTTCACGAAAACGGCGCAGCAGGGCTTCGGCACAGCCGGCAACTGAGGTCAGGGGGTTGTTGATTTCATGAGCGACTCCTGTGGCCAGCATGCCAACACTCGACATTTTTTCGGCCTGAATGAGGTGCATTTCCTGAAGCCGCTTGGTCGACACATCGCGCAGAAAGACCAACGCCCTGTTTTGTTCGCCCATGGAATCCCTGATGGGGGTTGCTGTTACATCGATGTAGCGGGCTCGCTGTTGGCTGTTGTTGAGGTTGATGATCAATGAGGTGTCGACTCGCTCGCCTTGAAGTGCTTTTTCCACGGGGCAGTCTTGCGGACTGCGGTTCTCCTGCAGATGAAAGATGTTGTTGCAGGGTGCTCCTGGAAAAACCTTTTCTGGGAACAATTGGGGACTGATAAGGTTATGGTGTTGGATTCTGGCGTTGTTGTCATAGACAATGATGCCGTCACCAATAGAATCGAAAATTGCCAGCAACTCGTTGGTTTTGTTGCGTAATTCGACTTCCGATTTTTTTCTCTGGGTGATGTCCTGCGTTGAACCGTAGAGTTTCAACACTTTCCCGGCATTGTTGACTGCCGGCTCAACAATGGTGTAGACCCACTTCTGTTCTCCGTCGCTGAATAACAGGCGATGCTCAATCTCGTAAGCTTTTCCATGCTCAATGGTGTTATGCAGACGTTCGATCACCATGTCGTGATCGTCAGGATGAACAACAGCGGCAAACATTTCCTGGGTAACTTGTTCTGGTTTGAGCCGCAGAATACGGAGAAGTTCTGCTGATGCTCTGACTTCCGTTGTTATCGGATCATAGCTCCAGGAGCCGACATGGGTCATGGCCTGAGCTTTCGCCAGATTGTACTCGCTTTCGTATAGGGCCTGTTCCGCGCGTTTTTTTTCGGTGATGTCGATCAGTACCGCATGGATTTCGTCACACGATGAATTGGCCAGGGCTTCAATGCGGACGGATAGAGGGGTGGGAAGAAACGAGGCCAGATCAAGGCGGCAGGTTTTTTTCTCATGGCGGTTGAAGACCGTTTTGATGAAGTGGGAGAATTTCAGTCTGTCTTTGTCGTCAATGAAATGCTCAAAGCGCCGTCCGACCAGTTCATGTCGTGCATGACTCAGCAGATTGGCTCCAGTAACGTTAACAAAATTGATTTCACCATTACGGTTGAAGGTGAAATAACCCACCGGTGCAAAATTGAACAAAAAAGCGTACTGGTCCCGCGTTTTGTTGAGCCTTTCGAGGTCATTGTTTTCGCTATTGTCCGATCGTTGATCGTTCATTGCTGTCCTGACCTTTCCCCCCTCAAACGACTGTACGTCATTCGTTTGGCTCCATTCAATGCCGCAGATCAAAATCCTATTGGTGGAGCGGCGCCGGTTTTCTTGGACACTGATTTGGGGTAATGTCCCCGTGTCCAAGGAGATTGACAATGACCAAACAGAACCAGAACGAAACCGTCACAGGACCGTTGGCCGAGGGGCAGCGCTGGAGTGCCGCCCGCAAGCGTGAAGTGGTCCTACGTCTGCTGCGGGGCGAATCCGTTGATGCGCTATCCCGCGAACTGAGCATTGAGATCTACCGCCTGGAGCAGTGGCGAGAGAAAGCGCTGGCCGGGATCGACGAGTCGCTGAAAAAACGCCAGAATGATCCCGTCCAGACTGAACTCAACCAGGCCATGCGCCGGATCGGCGAG
>NZ_FNAQ01000028.1 GCF_900101955.1 Desulfuromonas thiophila
AATGGCGTGTTGAGAAAAACGGCTTCAGATCACCTGATGAAATCCGTCAGGCGGCGTAAGCTAAACTTGTGTCCAGGGAACCGGTTCCGCTACACCAGCTGAAGCTCCTTACTTGGGGCCCCCTACCTCCTGCGCAGCCAGCTCTGGAGATGTTCAATCGCGGTACCTCTTTGTTGCGCTCACGATCAGATCGCTCTGCAAGATAGGATAACGCTCATGTTGAACATCTAAAACTAGGTCAATAGGGTCTACTATTTGATTTATAAAATTAGAGCTATTGATTTTTTAGTCAAGCGAGAGTAGCCTGTGAGATAGATCTAATGTAAAATTAAAATTAGTTGATCATATTATCGCCATCAATCTGTCCTGGCTGAATAATAAGGCGATTCTGGCGATCGCTGTTGTAACTCCTTGTGATGAGGGGAGAAAACTATGGGGCTGCAAGGATCACTCTTATATCATCATTGATTGATGGTCTCGCAAAGAGTCAGGGCAGATTGATCTGGCGAAAAAGAGACCATCATATTGCGCTCAGAATCAACGAACTAGCTTCTATGGATGGTTTGACGGCTTAGGAAATGGCAGTTTTTGATTTAGTTCGATTTTTTGCGATTGCATCTTGATCGGCGGGAGAGGAAAGCAAAGAAAGCGAGGTTCGAAATGCAATTTTATGCCCATTCTGGGGAATGCCCGGACAAATCCGATTGGCAGACGTTGGAGGAGCACCTGCAAGAGGTGGCAAGGCTGGCGAAAGAATTCGCCGGAGTGTTCGGTTGCGGTGAGTGGGGAGAAAATGGCGGAGTTCTCCATGATGCCGGCAAGGCCACAACCGATTTTATCAAACGTCTGGAAGGCAGCTCAAAAAAGGTGGATCATTCAACGTTCGGTGCCTGTTTGGCCAAAGACCGTCTTGGACCCTTGGGGCTCCTGTTGGCTTATGCGATTGCCGGGCATCACGGCGGTTTGCCGGACGGCGGCACGCAGCAGACGGAGCTGCACTATCGTCTGAGACATGGCAAAGTTCCCGAAGATGTGTCGTTGCTGCCATCGATCACATTGGCGAAAGTGCTACGCTGGCCGTTGGCAAAACCGGAAGATAAAACCGCTGGTTTCAGTATGGCTTTTTTCACGCGGATGATTTTTTCCTGCCTGGTCGATGCCGATTTCCTCGATACGGAAGCCTTTTGCACGCCGGATAAAGCTGCAGCACGATCCTTTGTTGAGCAGCCGTCTCTTGTCGATCTTCAGGGGAAGTTAAACCAGCATCTGCAAAAACTTACGCAACAGGCCGAACCAACTCCGGTGAATCGGCTGCGCCAATCCATCCTGCGGCAATGCCGGGCCAAGGCCGAGCTTGCTCCGCAGATTTTTTCTCTGACCGTGCCGACCGGCGGCGGAAAAACCCTTTCGTCACTCTCTTTCGCTCTTGATCATGCCGTTGCCAACAAGCTGCAGCGGGTGATCTATGCTATTCCCTTTACCTCGATCATCGAACAGAATGCCAAGGTTTTTCAGGATATTCTCGGGCGTGAATCGGTTCTGGAACATCATTGCAATTACAAAGAAAAAGACGAGTCGGAAGCGGCAGCTTACAACCGGCGGCGCGGATTAGCGACGGAAAACTGGGATGCGCCGGTGGTGGTCACCACCAATGTGCAGTTTTTCGAATCGCTGTTCAGCAACAAACCGTCCCGCTGCCGCAAGCTGCACAATATCGCCGGCAGTGTGATCGTGTTGGACGAAGCGCAGGCGATTCCGACCGATTATCTCGAACCCTGTCTGGCGGCTTTGAAGGAGCTGGCTGAGCGCTACGGCTGCTCGCTGGTGCTCTGTACCGCCACCCAACCCGCTCTGGACGATAAGGCGTTGCGCAATCGTCTGCCGGATATCCATGAAATTATCGAGAATCCCCAACAGCTATATGCTGATTTATGCCGCACCGAAGTCGTGTTTGTCGGCAAGTTGACCGATGAAGAACTGGCTGAGCGTCTGGCAGCGCAGGAGCAGGTGCTGTGCATTGTGTCCACCAAGCCGCAGGCGCGCAAACTGTTCGAGATGCTGCCGGAAAGCGAAGGGAATTTCCACCTCTCCACCAATATGTATCCTGAACATCGTCGCCGGGCATTGGACACGATCCGGTGGCGTCTCAAACAGAACTTGCCTTGCCGGGTGGTCTCCACCTCCTTGGTCGAAGCCGGAGTCGATCTCGATTTTCCTGCGGTTTATCGCGCCATGGCTGGCCTTGACTCCGTTGCCCAGGCGGCTGGCCGTTGCAATCGCGAAGGGAAAATGGAAGGGCTTGGCCGGGTCTATGTTTACGAGCCGGAGCAGCCAGCAAGGATGCCATGGGTCAAGCGCTGCGCCAGCCGCGCCGAAGAAGCGTTACGCAGCCTGCCGGATGTCGACCCGCTTGGTTTGGACATGATGCGGCGCTTTTTTGCCCTGCTTTACGATGTGCAGGAATTGGACAAAAAGCAGATTTTGTCAGCATTCCCGGACCAGAAACAAATTCAACTTGCCCGAGATTTTTATTTCCCTTTCCGTACTGTCGCGGAAAATTTCCGTTTTATCGAGGATGAAACTGTCGGCGTGATTATTCCTCTCGAATCGGAGGCCGAGGAGCTAGTGCGGCAGCTGCGCTACACGGAATTCCCCCGGACCGTTTTACGCAAGCTGCAAACGTACAGCGTTGCCGTGCGTAGCCATGAATTTTTGGCGTTGAACGCGGCGGGAGCGTTGGAGCTGGTGGATGGTCAGTTTCCGGTGCTTAGGAATTTCAAAGCATATCAAGCGGATGTTGGATTGTGTGTTGATGAGGGGGCTGTTTGGGATCCTGAAGATTTAATCAGATAATTTATTCATAAGATAAAGCTAGCTACAGATTTCTTGTTGACTGGCCAATTTTTTTTCGTTAGCCTCAATGACATTCAAGAGGAGGTTATTATGGCACCCCGAAAAAAATTGGCGTTTAAAGTGAGAATGTCGATATTTGGTAAAAAGTTTTTGATTTGGAAATCGAATGGGAGCCCCCATAAGTGTGCTTAAAAGTCGCCTGCTAAAATGGGCGTGGGTTGAAACATAAGATAAAGCAAGCTGAGATTGGCGCGGGCCACCATTTCGGTGGCCCGCAAATCTCAAAATCTAGGAGGAAGCCTATGGCGTATGGTATCAAGCTGCGGGTGTGGGGGGATTATGCCTGCTTTACCCGACCTGAGATGAAGGTGGAACGCGTCTCTTACGACGTGCTGACACCTTCCGCCGCGCGGGGAATTCTGGAGGCGATCCACTGGAAACCCGCGATCCGCTGGGTGATCGACAAAATTCATGTCATCCGCCCGATCAAATTCGACAACGTTCGCCGTAACGAAGTCAGCTCCAAGATCTCCAAACCGAATCCCGCCACAGTCATGCGGGAAAATAAGCAACTCTACTTTCTGGTTGATGATGGCAAAAACCGACAACAGCGGGCATCGACTCTGCTGCGTGATGTCGAGTATGTCATCGAGGCGCATTTTATTCTGACCGATAGTGCTGGAGCGGATGATAGCGAAGGGAAGCATCTCGATATCTTCAACCGGCGTGCCCGCAAGGGGCAATTTTTTCATCAGCCCTGTCTCGGCTGCCGGGAGTTTCCCGCCTCGTTTGAATTGCTTGAAGGCACAGTGCCCGCCTCTTGTTATGCCGATGAAAGCAAAGATCTCGGTTACATGTTGCTCGATATCGATTTCGACAACGAGATGACGCCGCTGTTTTTCCGGGCACAGATGGAGAACGGCGTCATTTCACCGCCGTCACCTTTGGCTGCGGAGGTGCGCGCATGATTCTGCATGCCCTTAACGGCTATTACCATCGCATGCTGGATGATCCTGATACTGAAATGCCGGCCTATGGAACCAGCATCGAAAATATCTCTTATGCCTTGGTGCTCGGTGAAGATGGCTCTCTGCAAGCGATTGAGGATTTGCGGGTTGGCGAAGGGAACCCTTCCAGACCGCGCAAACTGCCGGTTCCCGCTGCGGTGACGCGGACCTCAGGCGTCAAAGCTAACTTTTTATGGGACAAGGCGGCCTACGTTTTTGGTGCCGATGGCGATGGCGCAACGGAAAAAAATCGCGAACGTTTTGCGGCATTCAACGATTTTTTACAGGTGATCGGCAAAGAGATCGATGACGCCGGTTTTGCGGCAGTGGAAAAGTTTCTGTCGCGCTGGGAGTGTACGCAAAGCGAAGAAATCGTCGGACGCTTCCAGCCGTGGGAAGAGGTCTGCAATGCCAATCTGGTTTTCCGCCTGGACGGGATTCCCGGTTACATCCATGACCGCCCAGCGGTCCAGCGAGAGTGGTTGAAGTTCGGACAGCAAGATTCCGCCGCCCCCGTAGGGCAATGCCTGATCAGTGGCGAAGAAAATGTCCCGTTGGCCGGAGTGCATACCCCGATTAAGGGGGTCCGCGGCGGGCAAACGTCAGGCGGCTATATCGTGTCGTTCAATGCCTCGGCCTTTGTGTCCTACAAACAGGACAAAGCCTCAGTTGCCGAAACGTCGGCTTTTGCCTACACCACCGCCCTTAACGCGCTCCTGGCCGCTGATAGCCGTCAGAAGATCAGCATTGGCGATACCACCTATGTTTTCTGGGCCAAACGGCCGATGCCGCTGGAGCCGTTTCTGGCGGATGTGTTCGCGCCGTCCGAAGCTGTTGGTAAAGAATCGGCTGAGCAGGATGACCGGAAAACTGCCAAGGATATTCATGGCCTGCTCAAAGCAGTTCGCGACGGCAAAAAGCCGACCGATTTCATGCCCGATCTGGACACCGATGTACAGTTTTACATCCTCGGCTTGGCTCCCAACGCGGCGCGGCTGTCGATTCGCTTCTGGCAGGAAACCAGCTTCGGAGATCTGCTGGACAAAATCGGTAAGTATTATCAGGAGCTGAATATCGTGCGCCAGTACGACAGCGAGCCTGAGTTTCCGCCGTTATGGCGGTTGCTGGTGCAGACAGCAACCTTGGGGAAGGCGGAAAATATTTCACCGGTTCTCGCCGGCGGGTTGACCCGCGCCATGCTGACCGGCTGCCCCTATCCGCAAAACCTGTTACCCGTAGTGCTTGACCGGATTCGTGCCGAGCATGATGTGACCTATTTTCGCGCGGCGTTGCTTAAAGCCTATCTGCTGCGCAATACCAAAACGGAGGAGGTTCCCGTGGCGTTTGATCCAGAGAGAAAAGATTCACCCTATTTGCTGGGGCGCTTGTTTGCCGTTCTCGAAAAAGCCCAGGAAGAAGCGATTCCCGGCGCAAATGCGACCGTCAAGGATCGCTATCTTGGGGCTGTCGCGGCGACTCCACAGTTGGTGCTGCCTATGTTGCTGAAGAATTCAGCCAATCATATCGCCAAGCTACGCAAGGATTCGGAGCGTCGCGGACGCGCTATCTATCTGGATCGCATGATTCAGGATATCAATTGTGAACTCGATAACTATCCGAAAACGCAAACACCTGAACAACAGGGCTTGTTTATGATCGGCTACTACCATCAACGGAAGAACTTTTTCACCAAAAATATTCAGGAGGGATAACTCATGACCGCCATCGCCAATCGCTATGAATTCGCTCTGTTGTTCGATGTCCAAAACGGCAATCCCAACGGTGACCCTGATGCCGGCAACACCCCGCGTGTTGATCCAGAAACTGGCCATGGTCTTGTGACCGATGTCTGCCTGAAACGGAAAATCCGCAACCATGTCGCTCTAGCCAAAGAGGGAGCGGAAGGCTTCAATATCTATGTGCAGGAAAAGGCGGTGCTCAATCGCACCAACGAGATGGCGTACAAAGCGTTTGAATTGAAACCCGAAGCCAAAAAACTGCCGAAAAAAGTGGAGGATGCGCAAAAGGTGACCGGCTGGATGTGCGCCAACTTCTACGATATCCGCAGCTTCGGTGCCGTCATGACCACCGAGGTCAACTGCGGCCAGGTACGCGGGCCGGTGCAACTAGCGTTTGCCACCAGCGTTGATCCGATTCTGTCGCAGGAGGTCAGCATCACCCGCATGGCGGTGACCAACGAAAAGGATCTGGAAAAAGAGCGCACCATGGGGCGCAAGCATGTTGTCCCTTATGGTCTGTATGTCGCCCATGGCTTTATCTCCGCACCTCTGGCGGAAAAGACCGGTTTCAGTGATGAAGACCTCGATCTGTTGTGGAATGCCCTGATCAACATGTTTGAGCATGATCGCTCCGCAGCTCGCGGCATGATGAGTAGCCAGAAACTGTTTGTGTTCAAGCATCAGGACAAACTCGGCAATGCCCCGGCGCACAAGCTCTTTGACCTGATCGACATCAAGCGCGCCGCAGGTTCGGAAGGACCGGCGCGGTCGTTCAAGGATTATACGGTAACAGTCGGCCAAGCCCCGGCCGGAGTCGAAATTATCCAAAAACTGTAAAACTATGTACCCGGAATCCGACTACATCATGCTGTCGGCGTTGCAGCACTACATGTTCTGCCCGCGCCAGTGCGCCCTGATCCACGTTGAACAGCTGTGGGCGGAGAATCGCTACACCGCTGAGGGGCAGGTGTTGCATGAACGGGTGGACAGCCATGAAAAAACGAAAATCGGCGGGGTGCGTATCGTGCGTACCCTGCCGATTCGTTCCGGCTGTCTGGGGTTGAGCGGGCAGGCCGACGTGGTGGAGTTTCACGCCGACGGAACGGTGCTGCCCGTGGAGTATAAACGCGGCCGCCCCAAGAAGGATCAGTGTGATGATGTGCAACTGTGCGCCCAGGCTCTGTGCCTGGAAGAGATGCTGTCGGTGGACATTCCCGCAGGTGCGCTGTTTTACGGCCAGAAACGCCGCCGTAAAGCCGTAGTGTTTGATCCCGCGTTACGCGAGCTCACCCTGTCCATCGCGCAACAGGTGCATGATCTGGTTGCCCGCCAACACACACCAGCGGCGGTCTATTCGAAAAAATGTGATCAGTGTTCATTGCTGCATTTATGTCTGCCGCGCAGCTGCCAAGAGCAGCGTTCCGTCAAAAAATATCTGGCGGCCATGATCGGGAGGGCCGGATGAAGAAGATGCTCAACACCCTCTACGTGACCACGCAGGGAACGTATCTGCACAAAGAAGGGGAAACCGTGGTGGTACAGGTCGAGCGGGAAAATCGCTTGCGCTTGCCCATTCATACCCTGAGCTCCATTGTCTGCTTCGGCAATGTGCTGTGCAGCCCTTTTCTGCTCGGGCATTGTGCTGAAAACGATGTCTCGGTCAGTTTCATGACGGAGTACGGCCGCTTTCTCGGTAGGGTGCAAGGGCCGGTGAGCGGCAATGTGCTGCTCCGGCGTGAGCAGTATCGTCAAGCCGATTGCGACAAGGCATCTGCCCGGCTGGCGCGCCTGTTCGTGCTCGGCAAGGTCGCCAATTGCCGCACCAGTTTACAGCGCGTGTTGCGTGACCATCAGCCAAAGACGGCTGAGTCCGACATTGAACAGACCTGCCGGGGCTTGAGCCGTTACAGCCAGAGACTGTTGGCTGAGGACGATCTGGAAACCGTACGCGGCATAGAAGGGGGGGCCGCCAGGGATTATTTCGATCAGTTTGATCATCTGATTGTTGCCCAGAAAGAGACGTTTTCTTTTGCGGGGCGCAATCGCCGTCCGCCGCTTGATCCGGTCAACTGCCTACTCTCTTTCATCTATGCGCTTCTGGCGCATGATGCCCGCTCGGCTCTGGAAAGCGTCGGCCTTGATCCGGCTGTGGGATTTTTGCATCGTGATCGACCGGGCAGGTACGGCTTGGCTCTGGATCTGATGGAAGAATTTCGCCCCATGCTGGCGGATCGGCTGGCGTTGTCGCTGATCAATCTCGGTCAGGTTAAACCAAAAGGGTTTACCATCACCGAGTCCGGGGCCGTGACCATGAATGACGAGACGCGCAAGACCCTCTTGGTCGCCTATCAGAAACGCAAACAGGAAGAAATTGAGCATCCCTTTTTGAAAGAAAAAATCCCCTTGGGCATGGCCCTGTATGCGCAGGCCCAGTTGCTTAGCCGGTATTTGCGTGGCGATCTGGACGACTACCCGCCGTTTTTATGGAGGTGACTCATGATGGTCTTGGTCAGTTACGATGTCGCCACAACCTGCCTCACAGGAGCAAGGCGTCTGCGGCGGGTTGCCAAAATCTGCCAGAACCATGGCCAACGCGTGCAATATTCGGTGTTTGAATGCCTCGTCGACCCAGCGCAATGGACCCAGATGCGGCAACAGCTTCTCGATGTCATCGACGACGAGCGCGACAGTCTGCGGTTTTACTTTCTCGGAGCCAACTGGCGAAATCGTGTCGAGCATGTCGGGGCCAAAGAGGGGATTGACCAGGAAGGGCCATTGATCATTTAGCGAACCTCCAGTGATACGCAAATCTCCGGGAGGTTCGCGCAGCTGTAAGTGTTAGAAAATAGAATAAAACGGTTCAAGGCGTTATTTTTATAGTGATTTTTTGGCGGGATCCTGATGCTTCGCGGATTGATAGGAAAATACAA
>NZ_FNAQ01000029.1 GCF_900101955.1 Desulfuromonas thiophila
CGTAGGACCACTTCACGCTTGCGGGCGGCACTCCAGCGCTGCCCCTCGGCCAACGGTCCTGTGACGGTTTCGTTCTGGTTCTGTTTGGTCATTGTCAATCTCCTTGGACACGGGGACATTACCCCAAATCAGTGTCCAAGAAAACCGGCGCCGCTCCAGCTGGAGCAAACCATTGCAGAGAGTTTTACACTGTGTGAGGCACAAGGTTGCTGGCTGCGTCTGCCGATTGTGGAGAAAAGGGCAGATGCCACTGTTCTTGCAGAAGGGGTCGTGCTGCAGAGCGCTTCATTGGCCAGCCTGCTGAAGGACAGTCACGCCGTGGTACTGATGGCATCAACCGTCGGACCGGAGATCGTCGCTGCCGCTTCAGAAGCCATGACCCGCGGCGATGGCGCAACCGCAGTCATTCATGACGCTGTCGGGGGCCAGAGCGCAGATGCGGCTATGGGCTGGATCAACGAGTATGTGCGCAGGCAGTTGAGCCGCAGCGCCGAACGGCTGACCTCGCAGCGTTACTCACCGGGTTACGGTGATTTCAGCCTGGAGCATCAGAGCCTGTTTTACTCTTTACTTGAGTTGGAACGCCTCGGACTGTCCCTCACCTCACGTTTCATGCTGGTTCCTGAAAAATCGGTAACGGCCGTAGCCGGTATAGAATCCGCACGGCCGTTGGAGACACCCTATGAAACGCCGTGAGTTCCAACGTATGATCGGCCTCGGGCCGCTGTTGCTTGACGCCCCGGCCTCGCCAGCTTCCGCAGACGAATGCTGTACTGCAGCACTGCTGCTGGAACAGTCCGGCGCGATAGTGTCCGACCTTAAACAGCGCAAGGCTGCCGGCTGTGACCTGCTCTGCTGTCCCTCTGGCGCGCTGAACCGTCTTCGGCTTGCCGCCTGTGGCCAGTCTGATCAGGCCAGCGGTATGAACCGCGAACTGATGCGCCGCTGCCGTGCAGCGTTGGGCGACGTACCGGTCTTTGGCGTCTGTTCGGCAAGCGGCAGGCGTGTCGATCCGTTTGGCGAGCTTGATTTTGAGGACGCGGTGTCCTGCTATCTGCAACAGGGCAAGGCGCTTGCCGCAGGCGGTGCGAGTGGTTTCATCGTGAGCGGTATGAGCGATATCCAGGAGGCTCGGGCAGCGCTGATCGCCCTGCGGGAGCTGGGCGACCTGCCGGTTATGGTACAGATGGCTGTCAATGCACAGGGGCATAGCGTCGGCGGAAGCGACCCGCTTGCCGCGCTGGTGACACTTCAGTCTCTGGGCGCGGATGCGGTCGGTTTCTCTGCCTCCGCTGCCGGCATATCACTGGCAGCGATCATCGCCCGGCTCAAACCATCGGCCACGGTGCCGATCTGGGCGGTGCCGCCTGTATCGGCTACCGATCCGGAACAGTACGCCGCCACCGGGGCGGCGCTGCTGCAGGCCGGAGCAAACCTGCTTGGCGTTGATCACCACGCGTCATCGGACCACCTGACGGCGTTAGCCGGTTCTTTGCACCGTTGTGACCCGCAGCCGGTAGCCCGAACGTCGCTCAGCGCGGTCTCGTCCTGCCGCAACACGGCATTTCTGGGGCAGAATTATCCCTTTGCGGTCGTTGGGGAACGAATCAACCCCACTGGCAAGAAGCTGCTGCAAGCCAGCCTGCGGCAGGGCAATCTTGATCTGGTGCAACAGTTTGCGCTGGAACAGGAGCAGCGTCAGGCCACGATACTTGACGTCAACATGGGGCTTTCCGGTATTGATGAAGAGGCGATGATGCTTAAAGCGATCGGGCTGCTGTCCAACCGGTCGCCATTGCCGCTCTGCATCGACACTACCCGGCCCGAGGTGATGGAAGCAGCGTTGCGCCGCTATCCTGGGCGCGCGCTGGTCAACTCTGTTTCAGGAGAGCGGGAACGGATCGAACGGACGCTCCCTGCAGCAGCCAGATACGGCGCCATGTTCATTGTGCTGCCGCTGACCGATGCCGGTATCCCGGAAACCGCCAGAGAGCGGATTACGGTCATTGATTCGATTATGGAGGCCGCAGCATCGTATGGCTGCACGGTTGATGATATTGCCGTAGACGGCCTGGTGATGACGATCAGTTCCAACCCGGAGGCTGCCAAAGAGACGCTTGATCTTATCTCGTGGTGTTCTGGAACCCTCCATGCCAATACCATTGCCGGCCTTTCAAACGTTTCCTTCGGCATGCCGGAGCGGCAATGGATCAACGGTGCTTTTCTCGGTATGGCCATGGGGCGGGGCCTGACCATGGCCATCGCCAATCCGTCATCTGACAGTATTATGGCCACGGTGCAGGCCTACAACGCCTTCTGGGGGCATGATACCGGGATGTTGCTACAGAGTGGTGCTTTTACAGGAGCGGCCTCGTGACCAGGCAGGAGTTCCGAAAGCTGGTCAGTCAACGGGTGCTGATACTGGACGGCGCCACTGGCACGGAACTGGCCCGCCGGGGCATGCCCGCCGGTGTCTCGCCGGAGGCCTGGGTGCTGGACAATCCCCAGGTGATGCAGGAGATTCAACGCGCCTATCTTGCTGCGGGCAGTGATGCGGTCTACACCTGCAGCTTCGGCGGTAATCGTTTCAAGCTGCAGGAGTTTGGCCTTGATGACAGAACGGCCGAGATCAATACGGAGCTGGCCCGAATCTCGCGGGAAGCGGTGGGTGAGCGGGCCCTGGTTTTCGGTGACCTTGCTCCTACCGGCCTGTTTGTTGAACCGTTCGGCGACCTGTTGTTTGAAGATGCGGTGGCGGCCTACGCTGAACAGGCTCGAGCGCTGACGGCAGGAGGCGTTGACGGCTTTGTCATCGAGACGATGATGGATCTGCAGGAGGCTCGAGCCGCCCTGATCGCCGTTCGGGAGGTCTGCGACCTGCCGGTGATGGTCAGCATGACCTTCGGTAGTGATGGCCGTACCTTGAACGGCTCAGATCCTCTTTCTGCTCTGATTACGCTACAGTCACTGGGGGCGGATGCGGTTGGCTGCAACTGCTCCACTGGCCCGCAGGATATGGCAAAGGTGGTGGCCGCTATGAAACCGTTCGCCACGGTGCCGCTACTGGCCAAACCCAATGCAGGTATGCCACGTCTGATCAATGGCGTTACAACCTTTGATATGTCCTTTGAAGAGTTCGGCAGCCATATGCCGCGCTTGGTTGAGGCAGGCGCGGCTATTTTGGGAGGATGCTGCGGTACCAATCCGGACTACATCAGGACCCTGCAAGAGAGCACAGCATCGCTGCGCCCTGCCGTGCCGCTGCGGCAGTGGACCGCCGCCGTTTCGTCATACCGGGAAACGGTCTGTATCTCCAATGATCTGCCCCTGACCATCTTCGGTGGCAAGATCAACCCGTCCGGCAATCCGGCACTGGCAGACAGCCTGCGCAAGGGGGACCTGGTGAAGGTGCGGCGGATGGCGCAGGAGCAGGCGCGGCGAGGGGCGGCGATTATTGATATCAACGTGCATGCCCAGGGGGTAGACGAGGTGGCTGCCATGCGCGGGGCTGTACTTGCGGCAGCCAAAGGGTGCGGCAAGCCGGTGGCGGTTGATACGGTCAATGTCGCGGCTGCCGAACAGGCCCTGCGGGTCTTTCCGGGCAGGGGTATCCTCAACAGCGTCAGTGCCAGGGATGGCGACATGGAGGCGATGTGTGCGGTTGCGGCCCGTTATGGCGCAATGATCGTCTGCATGCCGCTGGACAAGGGGGGGGCCGGGGGCGGTTCTGCCGAGGCGATCGAACGGATTGAGAAGATCGTCGCCTGTGCCGGTAGGTACGGTATCGCCCCGGAAGACTGTCTGGTGGACTGCCTGGTGTTCACCGCCGCCGCCGGACCGGCTGCGCACCGGCGCGCACTGGAACTGATCGACTGGTGCGCCCGTTCGGGCCGCTTCCGCTCCCTGGCCGGGATATCAAATCTGACCTATAACCTGGCCGTGCGGCAGTGGTTCGACAGCACCTTTCTCTGCATGGCTGCCGGGCGGGGGCTGACCGCTGCCTTCATTGACACGGCCTGCGACTATACCCTCAATGTCGCCTGCGCGGTGGATGCTTTGGCCGGGCGCGACCCGCGCATGGGGCGCTATATTGCCCGTTTCGGTCAGCAGGATGCAGGCGTAACCGCAACTCGCGGCCCCCGCACCCTGGGAGAACAGGTCTTTGATGCGGTTGTCGGAGGGGACGAAGAAGGGATGGAACAGACGATCCGGCTGGCCCTGGAACAGGGGGAGTCGCCCCGTTCGCTGGTGGATGATCGTCTGATTCCGGCCATCAATCTGGTGGGCGACAAGTTTGACCGCAAGGAGTATTTCCTGCCGCAGCTGATCACCTGTGCCGATACCATGCGCAAAGGCTTCAGCGTGCTGCAGCCATTTCTTGATGCAGCCAGCGGTGCCTCGGGCGGCAAGGGCCCCAAGGTGGTGCTGGCCACGGTACAGGGGGATATCCACGATATCGGCAAGAACATCGTGGCGTTGATGCTGAACAATTATAATTTTGACGTCATCGACCTGGGCAAGGATGTCTCGGCTGAGGATATCGTCCGCGCAGCCAGGCATCATGGGGCTGAAATCATTGGTTTGTCCGCGCTGATGACCACCACCATGGTGGAGATGAAAAAGGTGATCGACCTGGCCCGTGCCGAGGGCCTGACAAAGGTGCGCTTCATGATCGGCGGCGCGGTGGTGGATCAACACTACGCCGATGAAATCGGCGCCAGTGGCTACGCTAGCGATGCCATTGGCGCGGTGCGGCTGGCTCAGCGGTTCAGTGATGAAGGCAGCCGTGCCACATCGCCGGAGGCTGCCGGAAAGGACGTTTCCGATGCACCGGAAATTTAAAAATCGCGCTGCTCTGCGGTTGTTGATTCGCCAGTTGACAGGTGCCAGCCCGTTTTCCGGCGACGGTTTGCGGTTGCAGTGCAGAACCCTGTTGTCAGCCTGTTTTCTGATGGGCATCGAACCCTTTCAGCTGCCACTTGCAGAAACCTCCTGTGGCGATCTTTCGGAGTTACAGCGTCGGGAGTTTCTGCAGCGTTATCTGGTGCTGCAGATCGACGAGGCCGCGCGGAATAGGCTTGTTCTGCAATTGCTCGGGAACCCTGCCTGGTTTTCCCTGCTGCGCATGGCCGATAACATTGTCAGAGAACAGGAAATCGCCAGCCGGACCGAACCCCAGCGCTGGACAAAATGAAAGGAGGGATGGTGGTCCGCTTATAGCATGGGCCGGAAAAAACGTATTTGATGCACGCAAAATTGTTGGCAAGGGTGAACAGGAAACGGAAGACGGTGAAAATCCGTCGCGGACGCGCCGCTGTAACCGGAGATATTCCCCTGCTTTGTCACTGTTTCGCTTGAAACGGGAAGGTAAAGCAATTCGGGGTCCGGGAGCCAGAAGACGTCCTGTTCGTAATCGTAGTTTCGTCTCGCGTAACAGACAAATGAAAGGAACTGTATTGTCATGGAAGCACACGTACTGGGGTTTCCGCGCATTGGCGCTGGCCGTGAACTGAAGAAGGCGCTGGAAAACTTCTGGAAAGGCACCGGCCATCAGGACGAGCTGATTCGCACCGCAAAAACACTTAAGGAGCGCAACTGGAAAATTCAACGCGATCAGGGGCTCTCCATGGTCGCCGTGGGGGATTTCTCCCTCTATGATCAGATGCTCGATACTGCTTTTATGCTGGGGATGATTCCCCAGCGCTTTGGCGCGGCAGAAGAAGCCGATCTCTCCACCTATTTTCGCATGGCACGGGGTGATGCGACGGCCAATCTTCCGGCCATGGAAATGACCAAGTGGTTCGATACCAATTATCACTACTTGGTTCCTGAGTTCACGCCGCAGACAATCATCCGGCGTTCAACGGGAAAACTTATTGAAGAAACCTGCCATGCCCTTTCTCTGGGATTTCGCCCCAAACCGGTTCTGATCGGACCGCTCACCTTCACCAGCTTGGCAAAAGAACTCAATGGTGCCGACCGCTGGCGCTTTCTGGATGATATCGTCCGTGTCTATTGCACGTTGCTTGTCGATCTGGCGCCCCTGTGTGACTGGATCCAGATTGACGAGCCGATCCTGTGTACTGATTTGCCTGGCATGGCCCGAGAGGCATTTGTCCCTGCCCTGCGCCGGCTCAAGGAGGCGGCCACCGGCAGCCAGCTGCTGCTTGCCACCTATTTTGGCGCGCTTGGCGACAATCTGCCCCTGGCCTTGGAGAGCGGCTGCGATGGCTTGCATCTGGACTTGGTGCGTGGCGCGGCGCAGCTCAATACCGTGCTGGACATCCTGCCGGAAACGATGGTTCTGTCTGCTGGTTTGGTGAATGGCCGTAATGTCTGGAAAAACGATTTGCGCCATTCAAAGCAGAGACTGGACTTTCTGGCTCAGCGCCTCGGAGAGGGAAGGGTCATGGCGGCGTCCAGTTGCTCGTTGCTGCATGTGCCGGTCGATCTCTGGTTGGAAAAAAATATCGATCCGACCATCAGGGAATGGCTGGCTTTCGCTGTCCAGAAGTGCCGGGAAACGGCAACATTGGCCAAGATCGCCGGGGGGTGTCATGAGCCACTGTTGCGGGAGAACGACGCTCAGCTCGCAGCGAGACGCAGTGACAGCCGAACACTGCGCCCTGAGGTGCGTTCCCGTGTCGCTGGGGTGACTGAGGCAATGCAAAGCCGTACCTCAATCTTTCCACAGCGGAAAAAAAAACAAGCGGCCTGGCTTAAGCTCCCCCTGTTGCCGACAACCACCATTGGCTCTTTTCCCCAGACCGCCGAGATTCGTTCCATACGTCGGCAATTCGCTGCCGGAGCGATGCCTGAAGCCCGCTACAAAGCATTTATCCGGAGGCAGATTCGCCAGGTTGTCGAGGAACAGGAAAAGCTGGGATTGGATGTGCTGGTACATGGCGAGCCCGAGCGCAACGATATGGTGGAATACTTCGGCCAGCACTTGGAAGGTTTCTACTTTACAGAGAATGGATGGGTGCAGAGTTACGGCAGCCGCTGCGTCAAACCTCCCATCATTTATGGCGATGTGGCGCGGCCGGCGCCGATCACCATCGACTGGATCCGTTATGCCCAGTCTCTGACGACAAAACCGGTGAAAGGAATGCTTACCGGACCGGTGACAATTCTGTGCTGGAGTTTTGTTCGTGATGACCTGTCTCGCGCCGAGGTTTGTCAGCAGATCGCCCTCGCCATGCGTGATGAGGTACTCGACCTGGAAAAAGCCCGTGTCGGTATCATCCAGATCGACGAGGCGGCGCTGCGCGAGGGCATGCCGCTGCGCCGGCGGGAAGTCGAAGCCTATCTGCGTTGGGCCGTGGACTGCTTTCGTCTGACAGCCGCCGGAGTCGGCGATGAAACACAGATTCACACCCACATGTGCTACAGCGAGTTCAACAGTATTATCCCCTGGATCACTGCCATGGACGCCGATGTCATCAGTATCGAGGCCAGCCGTAGCGACATGAAGCTGTTGCGGGCGTTTCAGCGTTTTGATTACCCCAACGATATCGGGCCAGGCATTTATGACATTCATAGTCCACGGGTTCCTTCTGTCGCCGAGATGGTGGCGCTGATCCGCCAGGCGCTGGCGGTTGTGCCGGCGCAACGGCTCTGGATCAACCCGGACTGCGGACTGAAGACCCGTCAGTGGCCGGAAACCCTCGCCGCACTTAGAAATTTGGTTGAAGCTGCGGGACTGGTACGCTCTGACATGGTGGTGAATTCCGCCCGTGCGGACTAAAGGGGAGGCTGTTCATTTGGTCGGTTGCAGTAACCAAACCGTTCTATACCGAACTGCCGGCCTTCCCGCACTGATTTTCACGCCATGGTTTGGGGACCGGCCCTACTGTTCACCAATGATGAGATGATGAACTACAATATCGGATTAAAAGTCAGATTGCTTCGCCGTGCCAGGGAGCTGACCCTCATGACGGTAGCCAAGGAAACAGGATTTTCGACGGCGTTGATTTCACAAATCGAAAACAATATGGAGCGGCGCCGGTTTTCTTGGACACTGATTTGGGGTAATGTCCCCGTGTCCAAGGAGATTGACAATGACCAAACAGAACCAGAACGAAACCGTCACAGGACCGTTGGCCGAGGGGCAGCGCTGGAGTGCCGCCCGCAAGCGTGAAGTGGTCCTACGTCTGCTGCGGGGCGAATCCGTTGATGCGCTATCCCGCGAACTGAGCATTGAGATCTACCGCCTGGAGCAGTGGCGAGAGAAAGCGCTGGCCGGGATCGACGAGTCGCTGAAAAAACGCCAGAATGATCCCGTCCAGACTGAACTCAACCAGGCCATGCGCCGGATCGGCGAGTTGACCATGGAAAACGAACTGCT
>NZ_FNAQ01000030.1 GCF_900101955.1 Desulfuromonas thiophila
TAAAACCCTGAAATGCCTGCAAATCGCCTTATATCATGAACTTGGCAAGTTGCCGGAACCTGAATATCTCCACAGATTCTGCTGACGAGCCTGAATTTTCTTCCTTGAAAACGGCCCTTGCGAAGAATCGCCGGGTTGACTGTTTCATGTTGCGACAACTTGAAACAGCAACAGCTGTGCCATTTTGGAACATTATTATTTGTGTCATTTTTAATCTTTAGCGACAGGGACGGCGCTTAGCTTTTTAGCCACTCTAAACACACGAAATAAAAAGGGAAAATATTTGAAGGTTTTCTAGAACGAGGTTTTTTTGCATTGGCATGCGCGTTGCTGAATGGGAGTGCAGAGGTTTTGCTCACCGCCCAACAATTTTAACCGTAGAGAAAGGAAACATGTCATGTCCAATGTCGCATCACAGATTGATCAGATGATTCTTCGAGCGCAAAAAGCGGCTCAACAATTCCAGGGGCTCACTCAGGAGGATGTCGAAAGAATTACCGAGGCCATGGCTTCCGCCGGCGTGGCCAGCAAGGAGCGACTGGCCGAGATGGCTGTCAAAGAAACCGGTATCGGCAAGGTAGCAGACAAAATCATTAAGAATAACTTTGGCACTCAGGTGGTCTACGACTACATGAAGGGGCAACCCTCGGTAGGAATCATTGAAGAAGATAACGGTATCATTTCGATCGCAGAGCCCTTTGGTGTGATTGCCGCAGTCACTCCGGTCACAAATCCCACATCGACAACCATGTTCAAAGCCCTGATCGCGCTCAAGGGCCGCAACGTGATCTGTTTTGCCTTTCATCCCAAGGCGCAGAACTGCAGCGTGGAAGCCGCCCGTATCGTGCTGGATGCTGCCGTTAAAGCCGGCGCTCCTGAGAATTGCATTCAGTGGATCGAAACCCCCTCCATTGAGGCCACCGACGCCCTGATGAGTCATCCGAATGTGGATATGATTATCGCGACCGGCGGCGGCGCCATGGTCAAAGCGGCGTACAGCTCTGGCCATCCCGCCCTCGGCGTCGGCCCAGGCAATGTCCCGGTGTTCATCGAAAAAACCGCGGATCTGCAGATTGCCATTCCCGATGTGATTGCTTCGAAAACCTTCGATAACGGAACCATTTGTTCCTCTGACCAGTCGGTGATTTTCGATGACGCCCAAGTAGCCGAAAAGGCTCTCCAATTATTCCAGAGCCAGGGTGCCTACCTGTGCAACAAAGAAGAAAAGGCCAAGCTCGAAGCCGTCATGTTTGACAAAGATAGAGGCGTGCCCTTCATCGGAATTGTCGGCAAATCACCGCAGTTCATTGCCGATCTGGCCGGCTTTTCGGTTTCCGAAGACATTAAGATGCTGATGGTACCGCTGGACACGACCGGTCCCGAAGACTGGATGAGCCATGAAAAACTGTCTCCGGTGCTGGGCTGGTACATTACCAGCAGCAAAGATGAGGCGATTGCCGCAGCCCGGTGTCAGTTGGAATTCGGCGGCGCCGGCCATTCCGCCGTTATTTTTACCCAGAATGAAGCAATCGCGCGGGAGTATGCCCTTTCCGTGCCGGCCAACCGGGTGGTCTGGAATCAGCCTTCGGTCCATGGAACGATCGGCGCACTTTACAACGCCTTTGTTCCATCCCTGACCCTGGGTTGCGGCGCTAAAG
The DNA here is from genome assembly GCF_900101955.1 of Desulfuromonas thiophila. NCBI lineage: Bacteria > Pseudomonadati > Thermodesulfobacteriota > Desulfuromonadia > Desulfuromonadales > Desulfuromonadaceae > Desulfuromonas > Desulfuromonas thiophila. The sequence goes on from NZ_FNAQ01000030.1 coordinate 1,659, forward strand.
GGGGAAATATCACCACGGAAAATGTTGGCTACAAAAATCTTCTGAACATTAAGCGCCTGGCGCGCAGGAACGCGGCCTGATGAGGTGAGAGGCTCTGGGAAACAATCTTCGTGCCCCAGAGCCTCTACTGACAATGAGAGAAGGATAACAGCGGATTTAGGTCTTTTGGACAAATCAACTCATGCTGCCGGTATCCATGGTCAGGCCAATGCTTCTGCTTTTATGCCGCTTAATTTAATTTCAACATGGGGGCTGCTGTGAAAACTCTGATTACGCTGCTGTTCACCCTGCTGGCGCTTCCTGGCTGGGCAGGAGAAAACGGTCACCAGGTGATGGATATGACCGGCTCAGCGCTGGGTCTTTTCGCCCTGGTGCTGTTCGTCGGCGCCTATACCCTGGTGATCATGGAAGAAAAGTTGCACCTGCGCAAAAGCAAACCGGTGCTGCTGGCAGCCGGAATCATCTGGGTACTGGTAGCCATCGCGTTCAAGAAGGCCGGGCAATCGGAGGCTGCGCATCACGCCGTCATGCACAATCTGGTTGAATACGCTGAACTGCTGCTGTTTCTGCTGGCAGCCATGACCTATATCAACGCCATGGAAGAGCGCAACGTATTCCAGGCATTGCGCTCTTGGCTCGTATCGCGCGGCTTTTCATTACGGGTGATTTTCTGGTTAACGGGCCTGTTGGCGTTTCTGATTTCGCCAGTGGCTGACAATCTTACGACGGCTTTATTGATGGGCGCGGTGGTCATGGCCGTGGGCGGAGCTAACCAGCGTTTCGTCGTTGTGGCCTGCATCAATGTGGTAGTCGGCGCCAACGCCGGTGGCGCGTTTTCGCCATTTGGTGACATCACCACCCTGATGGTGTGGCAGAAGGGCGTGGTCGAATTTAGTGAGTTTTTCGCTCTGTTTCTGCCATCGCTGGCCAACTGGCTGGTGCCGGCGCTGATCATGAACTTTTTTATCAGCAAGGAAAAACCGCAGGCGCTGGATGAATCGGTCCGTATGAAGTTTGGCGCCAAACGTATTATTTTCCTGTTTCTGTGCACCATCGTTACAGCCGTATCGTTTCACAACTTTCTACATCTTCCCCCAGCCACTGGCATGATGCTGGGGCTGGGCTATCTGGGCATATTCTCCTACTACATCAAAAAGAAGGATCACGCCCGGATCATGGCCGATGAACCCATGGATATGACCAGTGAGGAGCCACACTCCGGTTTCGACCTGTTCCGTAAAATAGCCCGCGCCGAATGGGACACCCTGTTGTTTTTCTACGGAGTCATCCTCTGCGTTGGCGGGCTGGGCCAGTTCGGCTATCTGGCCTTGGCCTCCCACGCCATGTATGCCGGACTCGGCCCCCTTACGGCCAACGTGCTGGTCGGTGTTCTCTCCGCCATTGTCGACAATATCCCGGTGATGTTCGCCGTACTGACCATGGAACCACACATGTCCCACGGCCACTGGTTACTGGTAACGCTCACCGCCGGGGTTGGCGGCAGCCTGCTGTCCATCGGGTCGGCGGCCGGGGTAGCGCTGATGGGCAGTGCTCGCGGTATCTATACCTTCGGCCGCCATCTGGTGTTCACTCCGGCCATCGCGCTGGGTTATGCCGCCAGCATCGTGGTGCATTTGCTGGTGAATGGCCGTCTTTTTCATTGAATCGCCGGCCTGTTTTTTTGATTTGTATCATCGACTTTAACCGCCGTCCGGCTGCGGCGGAAACAATCTTATACAAAAAGGAAGGGTGTCTATGAACATTCATGAGTATCAGGCGAAAGCCGTTCTCAGACATTTCGGTGTCCCGGTTCCGGAGGGACATGTGGTTTACAACAGCAATGCGGCCCGCGACTGGGCCCGGCGTCTCGGTGATGGGCCCTGGGCCATCAAGGCTCAGATTCATGCCGGCGGCCGCGGCAAGGGTGGCGGTGTCAAGATCGCCAAATCCGCCGATGAGGTTCGAAAATACGCTCGCAACATGATCGGCATGACCCTGGTGACACACCAGACCGGCCCCGAAGGCAAAACCGTCAAGCGGCTGCTGGTGGAAAAGGGCAGCAATATTGCGGATGAATTTTATGTATCCTTTCTTGTTGACCGAGCCACATCAAAGGTCACCATGATGGCTTCCGCTGAGGGCGGGATGGACATTGAAGAAGTCGCCGCCAACACACCGGAGAAAATTTTTTTCGAAGCCATTGATCCAACCGTCGGCTTGACGGCTTTCCAGGCGCGCAAGGTTGCCTTTAAACTCGGTTTTGACGCGCCACAGGTCAAGCAGGCCGTCCCTTTGTTTATGAGCCTTTACCGGGCATTTATTGAAACCGATTGTTCACTGCTGGAAATTAATCCTTTGATCAAAACAGCCGAAGGCGACCTGATGTGTCTGGATGCCAAGCTGAATATCGAGGACAACGCGCTGTTCCGCCATCTGCGCATCCGCGATTTGCGCGACTACGATGAAGAAGATCACATGGAAATCGAGGCATCCCAGTACGATCTGTCCTACATCGCGCTGGATGGCAATATCGGCTGCATGGTCAATGGCGCTGGCCTGGCCATGGCGACCATGGACATTATCAAGCACTGTGGTGGCGAACCCGCCAATTTCCTCGATGTTGGCGGCGGTGCAACCATCGAGCGTGTGACCGAAGCCTTCAAAATCATTCTCTCCGACAAGAAAGTAAAAGGGATTCTGGTCAATATTTTTGGCGGCATCATGAAGTGCGATGTCATTGCCACGGGTGTCATCGAAGCCGCCAAACAGGTCGGGGTCAAGGTGCCACTCGTTGTCCGGCTGGAAGGAACCAATGTTGAGCTGGGTAAGAAGTTGCTGGCTGAATCCGGTCTCAACATCGTCAGCGCTGATGGCATGGCCGATGCCGCGCAAAAAATCGTCGCAGCAGTCAATGGTTAGGGAGAAGCCACTATGAGTATTCTAATAAATAAAAATACCAGGGTTATCACACAGGGCATTACCGGTTCAACCGGCCTGTTCCATGCCCAAGGCGCACGTGATTACGGCACTCAGATGGTCGGCGGTGTCACACCCGGCAAGGGAGGACAGCAGATCGATGGTTTTCCGATCTTCAATACGGTTGAAGACGCGGTCAAGGCCACTGGCGCCAACGCCTCAGTCATTTATGTGCCACCCATTGGCAGTGCTGATGCAATCATGGAAGCCGTTGATGCCGGCATCGAACTGATCATTTGCATCACCGAAGGCGTGCCCGTCCTTGACATGGTTAAGGTCAAAAAATACATGGAAGGCAAAAATTGCCGTCTGATAGGTCCCAACTGTCCCGGGGTCATCACTCCGGGCGAGTGCAAGATCGGCATCATGCCCGGTTACATTCACAAACCCGGTAACGTCGGTGTGGTGTCCCGCTCCGGCACCCTGACTTACGAAGCGGTGTGGCAGCTGACCTCCAGTGGCGTCGGCCAATCGACCTGCGTCGGCATCGGCGGTGATCCTGTCAACGGCACCAGCCACCTGGATGTACTCAGGATGTTTGAAGAAGATCCCGGCACTGATGCCATAATCATGATTGGTGAGATCGGCGGCGACGCTGAGGAACGGGCTGCAGATTTTGTTCGCGATCACATGAAAAAGCCCGTGGCCGCCTTTATCGCCGGTGCGACCGCGCCTGCGGGCAAACGCATGGGCCACGCCGGTGCCATCATTTCAGGCGGCAAAGGTGATGCAGCCACCAAGAAGGCACATCTGGCGACATGCGGCATCAGCGTTGCCGATTCCCCAGCCGAAATGGCTGAAGCCCTGTTCAAAATCTGGAAACCGTAGAGCAAAGCTTCCAACCTCAGTCGAAAAACATTCCTTCTGAGGCCTTTTAAATGCCTGGTTACAGGTAATTTCTTGATCATTGGGGGGAGCGTCGGCCACACAGGCGGACACTCCCCCACTTTGTCATGCCAGACAGCCGCTATCCCTGTATCGCTACCTTCACTTCAGCGGACACACCAATTGCCCTAACAGGAGCAGGAGGTGTGCCTATGAGCTCACGAAGGGATAATCCAGAGTTCAAGTACCATGACGTCGGCATGGTGGTTGCGAACACTCCCTGTAGCGGAACCGGTTCCCTGGACACAAGTTTAGCTTACGCCGCCTGACGGATTTCATCGGGTGATCTGAAGCCGTTTTTCTCAACACGCCATTCGCTGTTGTAAAGCTCCACGAAGGTCATCACGGCTTCGCGAACGTCGGTGATGTTACGGAAAACCCGGCCATAGATGGCCTGCTCTTTCAAGGTGCGGTTGAACCGTTCGGCAACTCCATTGGTCTGGGGTTCGGCAACAAAGGCAAAGCTGGGAGTGATCCCCCAGAACTTGATCTGGTTCTGAAAATGGTCTGAGAGGTACTGGGTGCCGTGATCCATGCGCAGGGATAGCCCTCG
>NZ_FNAQ01000031.1 GCF_900101955.1 Desulfuromonas thiophila
TTTTTGCGCCAGGCCCGCAGTGCCGGCATCTTCTATCACGCGCTGGAACCGCGCAGCGAAGAGGATCTGGCGGAACTGAAACTGGCGCTGCACAGCGCGGTGGAACAATGCCACGAACAGCAGCAGGCCGAGCAACGGGAACACCGTCTGTGGCGGCATCTGACCACGGCGCTGGGCTAGCGAAAAAGCGACTCTGCGATGAGATGAAATGAAGACAGGAAGGGACTGCGCCCTGCCGGGGAGATCTGGCGGGGCGTTTTTGTGTGCGCGGAAAAATTGACAGCTCAGGCCTGGCGGCTGGTGGTTACAAGCTCGAGAGCCTGTGGCTTTCTTCCATTCAATCGTACCGAGGCGCCCGCTATAACGCATGGCATTCCACTCCGTTTTTTCGGAAAGGGGAATGAGCCGCATTTTCAACGGGCTATTTTTTCTGCAGCAATGAATGGTTGTGGCCCTCCCACAGGCCTTCAAAGAAATGCCGGGCATTCATTCCCAGGGTGCGAGTGCGATACCCGCCTTCCTGGACAACCAGGGTTGGAAGTTTTAATTGGCCAACCAGCTGTCCATTGACACAAAAATCAGCCGGCATCAGCGGCCATGAGCCGGTCGGATCATCTTTTGCCGTATCCAACCCCAAGGCAATAACCAGAAACCTGGGTTTGTAGGAACGAATCCGGTTGATCGCTTCATGCAGGGTTCGGCGATAGCGCTCTGCCGTGATCTGGAAGGGCAGGGGGTAATTGCAGTTAAACCCCAGACCAGCGTCTTCTCCCCGCTCATTGCTGAATCCGGAGAAATGGGGATAGATATCGGGTGGGGCACCATGGATGGACAGCGTCAGCACATCGTCGCGGGTGTAAAAAATGTCCTGACTGCCATTGCCATGGTGATAATCAAGGTCGAGCAGAGCGACTCGTCCGAACTGGCTCAGGTAATGGGCGGCAATCGCTGATGAGTTGAAATAGCAGAACCCGCCGAAAACCCGCCGTTCCGCATGATGTCCCGGTGGCCGCACCAAGGCGTAGGCCAGGGGGCTGTCAGAAAGGATTTCCTCCGCACCGGTCAGGGCACAGTCAACGGCTCCCCGCGCCGCCTTGTAGGCGTTGCTGCTAAAAGGGGTAAAGGTATCCATGCAGTAGTAGCCGACTTGCAACTCGATATCTTTAGGCGGTTTCTGCAGATTGCGCAGGGGGAAAATAATCGGGTAGATCGACTGGGTTGGGGACAAGCTAGCACAGGCTCGGCGCAGGTAATCGACAAAATGGCGGTCGTGCACCGCCTTGATATGACGCTCTGCCATGCGGCGCGGATTCAGCCGGCGGAAGAGTCCACTCTTGTCGATTTCATGAAGAATGGAAGCGATTCTAACCGGCGCTTCCACATAGCCGCGGTCCTTGACGTGGTGGATATCGTGACCTTCGTTGACAATTAGAGCGATGGGCTTGTGAGGGATATCGTATTTGGTTGTAGTGCGCTCTTTCTGGTAGCGTGATGCTCTGAGCTGGGCAGGATCATCCCGAAAGGAGCGGACAACCTCCTTAATTTGACTTTCGCTAAGTAGATCCCCATATTTACGCTCAAGTACGGCGCGGACAATTTTTCTCAAAGCTGTGCGGGGAAGTGGACAGCTTTGGCCAAGATTGTCATAGACCAGGAAGTAGAGATCCCTGTCACCCGGGCGCACTGGTGACGCATAATCGTTGTTGATAATCGGGCGGGCACCATATCGCTCGTAAAATTTCAGCCGGGCCTTGTTGTTTTTCAGCACCGCCTGATCCTGAATGACTAACGGGTCATCAACACTGCATTCGAAAAATAATCCCAAGGGGCGAAGCGCCAGCGCTTCCTCGCGCACACGCTCATACAGGGCACCGCCAATGCCACCGCCCGTTCCTTTTGGTGCCGCGGAGATCAGTTCCAGATAAACGGCGCGGACGTCAGGAAAGTGCAAGAGCATGGCAAATCCCTTCACTTTACCCAGGCCGTCTTCCGCAACTAAAAGAAGGGATCGATAGTGGTACTTTAGCGGATCGGTCAGCTGTTCGGGCAGTTTCTCAAAATCGATCGGTCGCGCTGTGGGAAACTGAGCCCGGAGAATCTCCAGCACCTGGCTGATGGCGCGTTGGTTGCTGGGAACGACGGAATCGAAAATTCGGCGGATGCGGAACATGGTTTGCTCCCTTAAAAGAGCTGAATCTTGCCCTCTGAGCGCTGAGAGTCTTGTGATAGGCCACTGCCGATACTACCAATTTCTGCGCCAGTCCCGCAGTGCCGATATCTTCTATCATGCGTTGCGAACCTGGTAACGAGGATCTTGTGGGACGTTTGTATGCGAGGGAGACATCCCGGAAGACGACCCCGCTGCGGCCGATTCCTGGAGCGATGTTCATTCTTGTCAGGGTCACCGGCGAACCGCTATGCTGCGTTCTTTTTCAGGGCATTTGTACAGATCGGATTCTTTCATGGCACATCACCACGGCAGTCAACCTGAACTGGAATTCTTCCACCCGGCAGCGGATGCCCCGTCCCAGCCCCTGCCGCTGGCCACCGAGCGGGTCGAGGCCGGCTTTCCCAGCCCGGCCCGGGATTATGTCGAACCACCGCTGGACCTCAATGATCTGTGTGTGCGCCATCCGGCGGCGACCTATTTCGTCCGCGTCCAGGGCGATTCCATGATCGATGGTCACATCTGCCCCGAGGATATCCTGGTGGTGGATCGCTCCCTCGAACCCTGCCACGGCGATATTGTCATTGCCTGCTTTGATGGCGATCTGACCGTCAAGCGTCTGGAAACCCGGCCCGAACTGCGCCTGGTGCCGATGAATCCCAGCTACCAGCCGCTGGTGCCGGCTGAAGGTTGCGATATGGAAATCTTTGGTGTCGTCACCACGGTGATTCATCCGCTGCGCAAGGCCTGATTCATTCAACTCCGCTCTGTAGATTGAAGTGTCAACACGAAACAGGCCCCTGCTGGCGTATTGTGAACGGTCAGGCTGCCGTTAAGGCGCGTTTCCGCCAGCTTCCGTGCCAGAGCCAGCCCGATACCGAGACCTTGAGCCTGTTTTTTGCTGTAGTGGATGTTAAAGATTTTATCGAGGGCGTCGGCAACGATGCCACCGGCATTGTCGCGCACTTCGATTGTGACCGGATGCCCACCGGAACAGCTGATCCACAGGCTGGGGGTGTCGGGTTGTTTTTCCCGTAATACGCTGACGGTATTTTCCAAGAGGATCAGCAGAATCTGCTTGAGGGCTTTTTCATCGGCGCAGAGCCGTTGGTCCTGATAGCCCTTAATGACGTTGATATTTCCTGCCTGCAATGAAGGTCCGAGCATTTCCAGCACGTTGTCGATGGCACGTTGCAGGCTGAACTCACCGAGCTGCGCCTGTTGCGAATAGAAACTGTAGAAGTTGCCGACCAGATCATTCATCCCGCCAATCTGGTTTTCCATGTTGCCGAGAATTTCCTCGTTCTGCGGGTCGTCCTGACCACTTTTGTGGCGCTGTGTGCGCAGCTTTAAAACCTCTGTGCCGAGATAAACCAGCGGTTGCTTGAACTGGTGGAGAATTCCGGCGAGCAGGTAACTGGTTGAATTGAATTTGTTACTCTCATCGACCAGCAGAGCGTTTTCGGCCCGTTCCGCTTCAATCCGTTTTATTTTCTGGCCCAACGCCATGGCAAAGAAGATCGCCTCCGCCGCCATCCCGGACGGCAGAACGTAGAGTGCGCCACTGCCGAAATCAACCAGCCCGGTGAAACACAGCACGTAATTGAGCCTTTACAGGAAGAAGGTTTGCCCCGCCCCTGGCAGCTTAATTCCCGTGATCCCCAGCTCATCGCCCAGCGTCTTTGCCAGATTCGCCGAGGACTCCGCCTCGCCGTGGACGATGAAGGTGCGCTGCGGCTTTTTCTCCATCACCCGCACGAATTCCACCAGGCCATCCCGGTCGGCATGACCGGAGAACCCGGTAAGCACCTCGACACGGGCATACACCTCGAATTCCTCACCGAAAATCCGTACCGGGCTTTGCTTCTCCACCAGTTTGCGCCCAAGGGTGTTGGGCGCTTGCCAGCTGGTCATCAGAATGGTGGTACGCGGATCACCGATGCGATTACGCAGGTGGTGGAGAATCCTCCCTCCTTCGAGCATGCCGCTGGAACTGATGATGATCGCCGGAGCCTTGAGACTGTTGAGGGCTTTTGATTCCTCCACCGTGCGGGTGTACTGCAGCCGACCAAACCCAAAGGGATTGTTGTCGTCGTCAGAGAGGAGAAACTCGCGGATCTCGGCGTCAAACACCTCCGGATGCATGCGGAAGACATCGGTGGTGGCAACTCCCAGGGGGCTGTCGACGAAAATCGGCAGATCGGGGATGGCGCCGGCGCTGTGCAGCCGGTGCAGGGCGTAGACCAATTGCTGAGTACGCCCCACGGCGAAGGCAGGAATCAGCAGCGAGCCCCCCTGATTCACCGTTTCGGTAACAATGCGCTTGAGTTCCTTTTCCGAATCGGGATAGGGAGGATGCAGCCGGTCACCGTAGGTGCTCTCCATGATGAGGATATCGGCACCCTCGCGCAGCGGTTGAGGATCGCGAATGATGGGGATGTCCGGGCGGCCGATGTCGCCGCTGAAGACCAGCCGCTGAATCTTGCCGGTATCATGGTCGTCAATATCGAGAATGACGTGGGCGCTGCCGAGCATGTGGCCAGCATCAACCAAGGTGAGACGAATGCCGGGAAAAAGCTCGTGCGGCCGCTGGTAGTTGAGGCCGACGAACTGCTCCAGGCTGCGGGAAGCATCGGCTCGGGTGTAGAGCGGCTCGAAAAGACGCTGCCCCTTTTTCGCCCGCCGCCGGTTGACATACTCCACGTCCTTTTCCTGGATAAAGGCGCTGTCCATCAGCATCACCGCGCACAGGTCGCGCGTGGCCGAGGTGCAAAAGATGTCGCCGCTGAAGCCATTACGCACCAGACAGGGAATGCGGCCGGAATGATCGATATGGGCATGGGAAAGCACCAGCGCGTCAATCTCCTCGCCCTGGCACAGACCGCTACGGTTGATCTCGAAGGATTCCTTGCGCTTGCCCTGAAAGAGGCCACAGTCGAGCAGAATCTTCTTGCCGTTCGCCTCGATCAGATGCTGGGAACCGGTCACGGTTCCGGCAGCGCCTTGAAAGGTAATTTTCATGGATGCGTAGCCTCCTTGAAGGGATGACGGGAAAACTGGCGAGACAGGAGGAGATCGCGGGGCGCTTGATTCAGCCCGACAAAGATGGACACGGAGTTAAACGGCAGCCTGTACCCCGGACGCCTCTGGACTAATATTGCCACGGGTACTGTGGTGACGGCTACGATTCACATCGATTTCCTTATATTTAAACACAGTCTGGCACCTTTCTTTTCGATTTCCGAGAATCTCTTTATCAGCCGGCGCCGGAATCGCATTGTGGCAAGCCAGGGCAGGGTTTAGGCAGTAAAATCAGCAACGGGCGGAAGTGCTGTCATGACCGGTGCGGAGGCGTTGGAGTCAACTCCGCTGCTGAGCGTACCGCCCCCCGCGCACACAAAAACGCCCCGCCAGATCTCCCCGGCAGGGCGCAGTCCCTTCCTGTCTTCATTTCATCTCATCGCAGAGTCGCTTTTTCGCTAGCCCAGCGCCGTGGTCAGATGCCGCCACAGACGGTGTTCCCGTTGCTCGGCCTGCTGCTGTTCGCGGCACTGTTCCACCGCGCTGTGCAGCGCCAGTTTCAGTTCCGCCAGATCCTCTTCGCTGCGCGGTTCCAGCGCGTGATAGAAGATGCCGGCACTGCGGGCCTGGCGCAAAAA
>NZ_FNAQ01000033.1 GCF_900101955.1 Desulfuromonas thiophila
GATTGGTTAGTTTCTGCAAAAACCATCCTATCCACCCGGGGGAGACAATGCTCTAATTTTTACCGCCCTCTACCCACAGATTCTGCGGAGGAGGCTTTCTTCAAAGTCCATGCAAGGCCTCTATTTGCAAAAGTTTATCGGGTTCATGTAAGGCCCAACGTGAAGCTGTGCTGCTTTGTTAGGGACAGTTGTTTGGCAATAGGTACTTGGCAATAAGAACGCCAAACAAGGTGAACACAAGTCGCTCACCTAGCAGGCCACCAACAATTAATCCCAGAACACTTGCCCACAAACAAGAATGTTCCCCAAGAGTTCTAACTTCGTTGATGAATGCTAAGAAAGCTGCCATTGCCCCGCACAGTATTGCTGCCAAAAATTTTGAGCGAAGCCATATTTGAAATTCCCTTTGTTGAATATGCTCGGCTATTTTTTCTTTTGTTGGTTCTGTGGCTTGTGTGTCACACATCTACTTCTCCAGCTTATGCCTCCTAACGTCGTGCCCCCTTGAGCTGCGCCCTGCATGGCAACATGTCGGGTGGTGTGGGGCCGGGAGAGAAATACCCACGGCTAGCCGATTGGGGCGGGACATCACCGACGATCTTTAACTAAGAAGTGAACAGCCGCGCTTCCAGCTAGCCAAGCCACACCCAGGAGCGCCTTGAGAATGACCAGACTGAGGTTGCCAAAGATATCTCCGAGTGTTTTCGCTGGGGTCGGGTCAGGAAAGACCCGCCAGATGACAAGAACGGCAGCGCCCACCGAAACCCACCATGAAATGCCGACGTCTCGTTGCCATGCCCAGATTGCGATGAAAAGCCCTGCGCCACAGAGCAGGGCATACAAGACGAACTGATTTAAGACTGGCATTTGCGCTCCCATTTTTTTGCCCCAACGGTTCATGATAACCGGCGGCGACGAACTGTTCGAATACCACCGCAATTTTAGATTTTGTTTTTCAATTTAGCACAGACGTATTTTCCGTCCGGTTGATTTGATTGTTAGAATTCTTTTCGTGTGCAGCGACGAATTTCACGGCATTTCGTGTAAGTGTATAAAGTGCACTACCGTTACTATTGTAGTCTTTTAGTAAGAGACTAAGACCAACAAGTGTATTAAGGTCATCTTCGAGGAAACGTGGTTCTTCAATTGTTAGGTGTAGGTTGTTTCCGAAAACTATTAGTGATGTTCCTTGGTCAAAGCCTGCTTCAAGCATTTTGCTGTAACCAGTTTTATCAAGCTGCGAAATGATTGATATTGCTTGTCCTGATATTTCTAGGTTTTGATTTATTGCCTTTGCTAAAGAGTCAAAGCCTGGAATTTGTGAAGAAAGCTTCAAGACAACTTCCTCGATTGATTTTAATTTTTCGAGAAACAAGTCTCTATTTTCGAGCAATAATTTTTCAATTCCCTGTGAGATTTTCGAATTGCTTTTAATAAATTCTTTGATCTCATCGTGGTTTGTTTTTGAAAGCCACGATAGGAAATCGGAATAGTTTTCCTCTTCCTGTTTGTTTTTTTCGCTACGGTAATTGCAGATGAGACCGACAATTGTCGAGAAAGAAAAAGCCAAAGTAAGTGGGTCCATAATTTTTCTTTCTGAAGTCTAACGCTCGGCTCACCGAGCAAATTTTTGATGGCGGCTTTTGTGCTTATTTTTGCACAAAAGGTGACAGCGGAAATTTGTCCGGTGCAGCCGTTTGTTAGCGCTGCACGATGTAAGCATGATCTGACGGTACAACCAATCTAGCACGTCCATCTTTCCCCTCAGCCTCAATTACAATGTTTTTTCCGAAACCATTAAACAATATCGAAGTTTTTTCAAATTTCGAATAGTCACTTCCAAAGTTGCTTTGAAGACCTTGTAAGCCATACTCTGACGCATATTTAACGTAAGGTTCTTTTATATGGATAGTTGCTGTATCAGCTCGCACATTCGCAAGGCGCATGGCTCCATCCAGCAACCTACCAGAGACGCCACCTATTAATAGTGGAATAACCAACATAATGCCTAGCGCAACCGGTTGAAAGTTGTTCAATCTTGCTAAACGTTTGGTTTCCTCTTCGGTAACATTTTCTTTATTCTCTAGCTGATCAATCTCACGAGAATTTTGCTGGTATGAACTCCAAAGCAATGCACAGCCCCAAGTACACATCGGCAGTGTTGATAGTACCTTTATGTCCGAAAGACTAAACCACCAAATAAAAAACAGCCCAAAAACTGCAAAAACCAACAGTTCAATACCGCCTTTTTCAATAACAAATGGCGTGTAGTTTGTTTCTTTTCCTGTAACTTTTTCGTAACCTTTTAACAGCAGTAAAAACAATCTTTGAAGTCTATGCCATAACGGTCTAAGTAAGATACCCAAACTCGTTAATGACATGACAAAGAACATGTAAACACCGCCGAAGGCGATCGCCAACAGAATAAATAGCAAACCGTCGCCAACCGAAACATCTTGAGGGAAATATCCTATTCCCCAACAATAAAAAAGAAGTACTGCTCCTCCGAGTACAACGCAAAGCTTAAAAGCGAGAGACAGCATCTTATTTACGATGTCTAGTTTTTTATCTAATTTATTTAAATCTTCCACGACCTTTCCTTTGTACGCTAACAACCTTTACCCAGATCCGCCTATCCCGCCAAAAACCGCAGCCGATTTTTGCAACATGCTGAAAACAGGCGAAACAGAGAGATAGGCAGATCTGCCTATCTCTTTTGAGAACTTCGTCATACTGTTCTGCCTGGCAGAAACCTGCCTGACCTGCCCTGCTTTCGTGGTTGTAGCGGAACCGGTTCCCTGGACACAAGTTTAGCTTACGCCGCCTGACGGATTTCATC
>NZ_FNAQ01000034.1 GCF_900101955.1 Desulfuromonas thiophila
CGGTTTCGTTCTGGTTCTGTTTGGTCATTGTCAATCTCCTTGGACACGGGGACATTACCCCAAATCAGTGTCCAAGAAAACCGGCGCCGCTCCAGTCGTCGCTGTCGGGGTGATAGTCCCGTTCCCCGCGCCCGCGGGGATGAACCGATGCAGGTACGGGCGCGGCGGAATGGTCACCCTGCGGCCGCGACCGGCCTGGCCGCCGAACTGGTGGATGGCGGCGTATCGTCGTGTCCCGGCGGACACCCAGGCGGCCCTGGCGCCGTGGCCGGGGACGAGGGTGTTCTTCAGGGCGCCGCTGACCTGCAGCATCTTGCCGGGCCACTTGTGCTGCAGCGCTCGCCGCAGCACGGTGCGGGGCGAAAGCCGTGGCCAGGGGCCGGTTGGGCCGTGCTCGTTGGCCAGATTATCGCGTACTTCCTCAAGCAGTATCTCGGACAGGCCCGCCATTACCGGCGACAGGTCGCTAACCTTGCTGGCCAGGGCCTGCAGCTGGCGGTTGACTGCGGCGTCGTTTACGGTGACGGTGATCATCTCTGCTCTTTCAACGCTTGCGTGCTGTGTTATGGTGTCGTGGTAGCGAGGTGACGACAGGAAACTTTCGGCGTCCTGCAGGCTTTCCAAGCGGATGGTGGGGAGAAGCCGGCCACCCGCCTCGCTACCACTCTTTCAGGGCTCCCGCGATAACCTGGTGCTCCTTGGAAACCAGGTTGTCCCCCTTAACAATGCCCGCTGTGACGAACGCATTCATTGTCCCCTGCTTTTTGACCCTTCTGTTGATCTTCACAACAGTAGGGCGTTACTAGTTTTCCTGGACACTGAATCGGGGTAAAGCCCCCGTGTCCAAGGAGATTGATAATGACAACGAACAACAAGAGCGAAGCTGCTGTAAGCCGTCCTGGAATGGGGCGCCGTTTCACCGCCTCGGCGTAGCCGTAATGAGAACGGGAAGTCGTTGTCGCAGTTGAGCAAAATAGGGCATTGCGTAATCGGAAAAGGGCAACAACGTATACAGTATGCCAGCGGGTTCTGGCCGGGAGCGGGTCTGGGGGGTTGACAGCGGGGGCTGTTTTGAGGCAAAACGGACAAATGTTCGCGCGCCGTCCTGATCGCGGGGCGGTTGCTGTCCGCTGGGGTGGCTGTGTGCTGCCGGTTTGTGCAGACGAGTGCGCCGGGTTTTCCCTGTCGACAGGTTGCCTATGAATGCCATCTGGAAATCCACGCAGGAACGGCGCCGTAAGCTTCGTCGAAAACGTCGGCTGCAACTGCTGGCGGTTCTGCTCTGTTGTGCCACCCTGTTTGGTCTGTATCACTTCCCACCGCAATTCTCCGATCCTTCGGACCTTTCCACGGATGTTTTCCCGGAATCAGAATCGGTTGTCTGCCCGCCAGTTGAGCTGGCGCAAGATGCCGCAGCCGATCCGGCACTGGTGGCTGTGGACGAGGTGTCGACGGAATCTGTTCTGAAACACGAGATCGTTCAGGGTGATACCCTCAGCTCGATTTTCGATGCCCTGCGCCTGAGCCGTGCGGCCATGTGTCAGATTCTGGCGGCGGATGAGGAGGTTCTGGCCCTTGATACGCTGCGGCCAGGCAACCGTCTGACCTTTACTCTTGATCCGCAGTCTCGTGAACTGCAGAAGATGGAACTGTTTGTTCACCCGGCGCGCTGGGTGCTGTATACCCGTGCCGATGCGGCCAGTTTCGATTTTGAGGAGGTGGTGCTGCCGGGCAGATGGGAGCAGCAGCTGCTTGAAGGCGAAATTCAGGGCAGCTTCTATGTGTCTGCCCGCCGGGCCGGCTTGACCGATCAGGAGACGGCCCAGGTCGGCGATCTGTTTTCCGATCAGATCCATTTTGCCCGCGAAATGCAGGCCGGAGACCGCTTCCAGATTATTCGCAGCCAGCAGTTTGTCGAGACGGAACCCACCGGCCAGAGCCGTATTGAGGGGGTGCGGATCTTCCGGGGCAAACAGCTCTACAGCGCTTTTCTGTTCGAGGATGGCAATTATTACGATCACAAGGGCGAGAGCCTGGCGCGGGCCTTTCGGCGCTATCCGACAACCGGTCAGTATCGGGTGAGTTCCCATTTCAATCCGCGCCGGTTGCATCCCATCACCCGACGGGTTTCGCCGCATAATGGCGTCGATTTCGCCATGCCGACGGGCACGCCGATTGTTTCCATTGGCGATGGCGTGGTGACACGGGTGCAGAATCATCCCTATGCCGGCAAGTATGTGGAAATTCAGCATGGCAGTCATTACGCCACCCGTTATCTGCATCTGAGCCGGTTTCAGGTCAAGCCCGGACAACGGGTGAAGCGGGGCCAGCGCATTGCCATGTCCGGCAATACTGGCCGTTCGACTGGCCCGCATCTGCATTTTGAGCTGCATATCAAGGGCCGGCCGGTCAATCCGTTGACGGCGAGCATCCCCATGGCCTCATCGGTTCCCAGGGCCAAGCTGGCTCTGTTCAATCAGCGGGTGGAGGAATTGGTCGGGTTGATGGAACATCCGCCGACCCACATTGCCCAGCCCTCGTCCCCGTCGCGGGGCGATCGTCCACTCACCGGGCAGCTGTCTGTTTCTTCCGCCGAGGCCATCCCGGCCTCCTGACTCTCATCATTTAAAACGCTTGAGCCTCTTGCAAAAAGTTCTGAGCTGAGGCGTTGACAAACGATCTGGGGACATGAGTGCCGGCTTGGGCCCGAAAATCAGGCCAGAAAGGGAT
>NZ_FNAQ01000035.1 GCF_900101955.1 Desulfuromonas thiophila
CGGTGGCGCCTTGGCTCATCTCCTCACTGCTGGCCGACAACTGCTGACTGCCGGCGGCCACGTTGTCGCTGGCGCTGCGCACGTCGGCCACCACCCGCTGCAGCTGCTCGACCATGTTGCGCAAGGCGGCGGCCAGCTGACCGACCTCGTCCTGCTGCTGCACATCCAGCGTCGCGGTCAGATCGCCCTCGGCCACCTGCCGGGCAAAACCGATGCCTTTCTGCAACGGACCGATGATGCCACGGGCGATCACCACCGCCAGCAGCAGCCCGAGAGGAACGGCAACGCAGACAAAAATCAGCACACCGGTGCGGGTCTGGGCCGCAGCAGCCAACATCTGGGCATCGGTCATGATATGTTCATCGGTGGTCCGACTGATCTTGCCGAGCAGCTCCTGCACCTTTTCCAGGTTGGGCACGGTTTGCGTGGCATAGATGCCCCGGGCCTGGTCCATGCCCGCCACCAGCGTATTGGCCCGCTCCTTGAGCTGAGCCAGCACGGCACGGGTCTGTTCCAGCGCCGGCACGGTTTCACTGACAAACACCTGCTGGGCCTGCTGTTTGGGCAATGCCATCAGTTGCTTGGCCGACTGGTGCAACCGTGCGTGCGGCGGCTTGATGTCCTCCAGCAGACGGGCCAGCACCGTATCACTGGCAGCCGCTGCCTGACCGGCTTCGCCATACAGGAACTGCCCCAGACTGCACAGGCGCTCATTGGTTTCAACCTGCAGGGTTTTCTGGTCGCTGGCGAAGTAGGCCAGAACACTGTTGGCCCAGACCAGATGGTCGGCCTCCTTTTCGGCCAGAAACTGCGGCAGGCTCAAATCGGCCTGATGAAACACCTTGCCGATGGCGGCGGCGGATTGGTGCAACTGGTTATGGTAGGCCTCGATATCATCCAGCAACGGCTTGATTTGTGGCACCAGAGCCTCAGCCGCATGGCGTCCCTCGCCATAATACCAGCGACCGAAGGCGCATTGCCGCGGATCGGTTTCGACCGCAAGTTCGGTCACCTTGTCGTCCGTCAGCAGGGCATTGACCTTGCCGGCCCAGTTCAGGTGATCGACCTCGCGCTGAACCATCTCGCCCTTGAGCTTGTTGCCGTCGATCACCTCGGCGGCATTGTCGACAATGCCGGAGATGCCCAGAATGCTCCAGACCCCGACGGCCACCAGCAGCGCCAGCACCAGACCGAAACCAACCGCAAATTTGGTACGCAGCCGTAAATCCTTCCAGTTCATAACCCCTCCCTGTCTGCAGACTGTCTCCGCTTGCTGGCCTCGCGCCACCGCCTAGACGGCTGGCGCCTGTTCCTGTCGCTGCAACTGCAGCAGTTCGTCGGTGGAAAACACCCGGTCGAGATCCAGCAGCAGAATAAACTGCTCGCCGCGCCGCCCCATGCCCTGGATAAAGCCGGTTTCCAGCCGCGTCCCCATGCGTGGTGGCGGTTCGATTTCCTGCCGATCCAGTTCCAGCACCTCCTGCACCGCATCCACCAGACAGCCCAGCACCGTGCCTTCACCATCGATGGTAACCTCGCAGATGATGATGCAGGTGTTGACCGTTTCATCCGCTGCCGGCAGAGAAAACTTGCGCCGCATGTCCACCACCGCCACGGCGCTGCCGCGCAGATTGATCACCCCGCACATGAATGCCGGCATGCGCGGCACCCGTGTCAGGGTCGACACATCGAGCACCTCGCGCACGGTTTCGATGTTAAGGGCAAAGATTTCGTGATCGAGACTGAAGGTCAGATACTGACTGGTCTGCTTTTCTCCGCTCGCCATAGCTCCTCCGGCCATATCGGGCTATCTGTTCGTTCGGCTGACGGGCCGGGCCGGCCCGTCAGCGCTGGGTTTTCACTCGCCGGTCTCAATACTCCTCGAACTCGTCGTCGAGCTTGTCCTTGCCGCTGCCCATGTCGAGCAGTACCCCGGTGCCGCTGGCAGCGCCAGCCTTGGCCGCCGGCCGGGCGGAGGAGGTTTTGGTCGCATGCGCGATGCGGACGGGCGGACGGGCAGCCGCTTTTTTTGTCGCACTTTGGCCGCCAGCCAGCTTGAAGAAGCTGATGGCGTCCTGCAGCTGCTCGGCCTGACTGGAGAGCTCCTCGCTGGTGGAGGCCATCTCCTCCGAGGCGCTGGCGTTCTGCTGGATCACCTGGTCAAGCT
>NZ_FNAQ01000036.1 GCF_900101955.1 Desulfuromonas thiophila
GAATGACCGACAACCGAAAAATCAGACTGAAGAGTGCCATCAACAATCCATGTCTGAACCTGCGCGGAAAGAGCAGAGTATTGTGCCTGAAATTCAGTGGTCCCGAGCAATGCAATATCTATAAAATCAGTAACAAAATCATCAAGGTCGTCAGTTCCTCGAATCGCTACAACCTGATTGCCTTTGCCGTCATCAAAGAGCGTAACGGATAGGCCGGTCGGGTTGAGAAACGTCTGTTCATCGCCAAATTCATCGTAATAGGTATCTTCGACCATACCGTCGTATTGGTCGAGGACGGTCCAATTATCAGCGAAATCTTCGGCTTGTTTCTTGGCCATGCCATCGCCGTCATCATAAAGCACATCTGGGTCTACTATACCTGACTGAAGGTCATAATAGGCGGCCTGAGCCAGCTCGGCAAATCTGAAATACTCGCTAATGTTCATTTTTCACCCTCCTTGACACTTGTTTGTTGATGTTCAAAAATTTCAACTAAGAGAGGAATGATACCCCCATCTTCTGGGCAACGATATGTTGAGCCATGCCAAGGACCCGGAAGGTCGCCACCCGACCTGACATAGATCACTGTTTCACCAAGTATTTTATTGTTTTCCTTCCGAAATACTTGGTACAGCCTCCTTGAAATAGATGGATCTGATTTTCGATACTTTTTAATTTCTGACCGAAAAATATAGTCTTTGCCTAAAGCGTTTTCTCCTTGGGTTGGTTGATAGAAATTCGGCTGCCCCCACTGATTAAACATTTCTTCAGGCAACTCCACCGTCTCATAAACCTTGACGCCTCCATCAATTGCGCACAATTTCCGCACCTGGGCATCCCAGTACATCTTTTTTCCGGCAACCTCCCAGAAAGCCCCGCCAAACCAAACGCAAAAAATAAGAAAACCGATGGCAATATGCAGAACTTTTTCTTTCAGTTTTTGTGGATGCCACCGCCGCCAAAGGCGATAAATGACCCATCCAGCCAACAACCAGACCCCGATCAGAGCCAGCAGGTATAATCCGCTCATGCCGCAGACCTCCACCCGCGCGGGGTGAACCCGGTAACCAGCAATTTCCCCAATGCTGTGACCGCTGATTCGAGGGTGTGATCGGCCTTGTTTGAGGATGCTTCAAGCAGACCGGTAATGGTATTGAGCTGTAAGGATTCATCGACTTGTGAGAAAAGGTTGTAGACGGCCAAAGAATCGGTGAGGTGCGCAATCGAATGATTACCTATCAGCAAGTTGCCACCAATGATGCCTTGATCCTCGATAAAGACCGGCACCACGTCGCCCCACCAAACACCTACACCGGCGGTAACTTCCAATCCCGGCTCCGCATAGAGGTTGGTTATTTTGTCGTTCGGTTCCGGTGTAGACGAAGCAAGCCCCAGAATTTCCAATAGTTGCACATATCCTGCGCCACCGTCGGTGCCACCCGTTCCTGCGCCGTTGTAGGTATAGGTATGATCCACGTGATCAGCCCACGCCAGCGTGAACGCCGTGGCAAGATGCCCGCCCAGAGAATGCCCTGCGACAGTGACCGTATCAGAGGAAGAGAGTTTCCCCAGGCCACCCAGTGAAACCGGCGTGATCAGTCGCTCAAAGTAAGCATTCATTTCGGTAATCTGCTCTTGCGCCCAACCCTCAACAACAATACCGAGAAAATCAGCAAATATGATGTCGTCCACAAATTCACTTGGCTGTGTGCCGCGTAGAGCGAAAGTATATTCGCCTGTCTCTGTGTTCCGGAATAAAGTCCCCGAGAAACCACTATCAGGATCGGTGTATTGGTCGATGACGGTGTAAGTGTTGGCGAAGGCAATGGCTTGGACTGACGACATGCCCGCAGTTTTGAGTTTGTCGGTATAAGCTGTTCCTGAAATTCGCCTCCTCCGCAGAATCTGTGGGTAGGTAGCAGTAAAAATTAGAGCATTGTCTCCCCCGGGTGGATAGGATGGTTTTTGCAGAAACTAACCAATC
>NZ_FNAQ01000037.1 GCF_900101955.1 Desulfuromonas thiophila
CTCGGTGGCTTTTTGGCTCAAGCTTTGACCGGTGAGTTTGATTCTTATATTTCCCATACTTATACGTACAACGCACCGGGCTTTACGGTTCAGCCCGGCATCACAAACATCGCAACAGAAATAATGGACCTTTTGGGAATTGCTAATGCCTCTGTCCCTGAAGAAAAAATCACAAACATTCGGGCATTAGAAGGGATATTTGCAACAGCTGGATTAGGGCAGATGATAGGCGACATTCAGGTTATTTCTATCGAAGATCAGGCACCAAGCCTGTGGGCCAACCATTATATGGTGAACACCGTCGATTCTCTTGCCGTTTATAATCTTTTTGCGCAAGTGGATTCCACTCTGACCATAGATGAGGTCACCGGCATTATTCGGGCGTCTTCAAACAAAGCCGACCACACCCTCGAATCAGCCGTCACAGCATTGGGAAAATTATTTGTTACCGGCTTTACCCCGCGCACCGGGAGCGAATACGACGCCAACCGCGACAATCTGTATACGGATATCGATAAAATAACAGATGAGTTGGAAAACATCTCCGGCCTGAGCATCGAGGTGTTCGCCACCACCGATGCCGAAGGCAAAGTCACACCCTTTTCTCCCTCCGCCATCGAAACCCAAGCCCGCAACAACATCGCCTACCGCTACGCCCTGGTCAACCTCAATCCTTTTGCCGTTGTCGGCCCGGATTCCATGTACGACGACTTCAACCAAAACGGCGAACTGGATATTTTTGACCCGTCCACCGGGGACGGGCAATTGAGTGATAAATATCTGACCTATCGGACCGAGATGCTTTCGTTTTTGATCGAAAAGAGCATCAATGATGGTGCTAACCAATCGATTATCCGTTTTGAAGATAAAGCCAGTGGCGAAGTTGTGCTGCAACAGGGTCTGAATGCACCGCAACTGGGTGTTGTGTTCGGAAGTGAACAGGGCGAAGAGCTAAATGGCACAAGCTTTCCTGATTCCAGAGGAGATAAATTTAATGACCGTCTTTATGGCATGGGTGGCAATGATACGCTGCTCTGCGGAGTTCTGAGCGCTGAACTCACCATGAGTGAGGCAGCTAGATGTATACAATAGCCGTTATCGTTGTCCTTTATTTCTATGTTCGCCTGGGAATGTGGGTTGCCAGAAAAGCGGCTAGCCGATGGGACCGTAAACGCATTAAATGGGGGGTGCGTATTGCGGTTGCCTTGGCATTTATCCTGATCCCGACAGGCGATTGGATCGCTGGACGCATCTATTTCAACCATCTTTGTGAAACCGAAGCAGGGGTGAAGGTGTATCAAACTATCGAACTTCCTGATGAGTATTGGAATGAGGATGGAACTCCAAAATTTTATGATGAGAACAATGGTAATTTTACTCTGCCAGTAGAAAAATTTTATAAAGTTGAATCAAAAACAACAAATCATCCATTCGGTATCAAAGAGCACCGTGCCTTTATATTGGATATAAATACTCATAAAATAATAGGTGAAAAACCGTGGTTTCAATATTGGGGTGGTTATATTTTGGGAAATTTTCCTCCTAATAATATTTCAATTGGTTGCGGCAATAATTGGTCCGAATTTGTAAAAAAACAATTCACACAAACAAATAAAAAGGGGGGAGTAAGCCATGGCAGCAATTAGCGATTTTTGCCTCCTCCGCAGAATCTGTGGGTAGGTAGCAGTAAAAATTAGAGCATTGTCTCCCCCGGGTGGATAGGATGGTTTTTGCAGAAACTAACCAATC
>NZ_FNAQ01000038.1 GCF_900101955.1 Desulfuromonas thiophila
GAGCCTCTTGCAAAAAGTTCTGAGCTGAGGCGTTGACAAACGATCTGGGGACATGAGTGCCGGCTTGGGCCCGAAAATCAGGCCAGAAAGGGATCTTTTCCGGATTTCCGGACGGACGTCCCCCCTCAGAGCTCCAGTTTCTTGTTCTTTGACATCAGCAACCAGTGACTTTGAGCAACTGGTCGGCAAATAAAGTGACGATACCGAACATGGCATGCATCATGACCTTGTCCGGGCCGCGAACCTGAATGCTGCGGCCGCCAAACTCATCCTTGAAGCGACCATTGCAGCGCTCCGCTGAACTTCGCTCGTTGTAGCGCACCGCCTCGTGCGGGGCCATCGGCACAATTCCCTGGCCTCGTGGGTTGCGGTCAATGATCGGCACATGGCCCAGTTCTTTACTCTGCTCCCAGATCTGCGCTGCGTCGTAGGCCGCATCCATCAGATCGTAACAGGACGTGACCTTGGCTGCACTCAGCTTCATCATCGGAATCGCCACCTGGCTGTCGTGCAACGAGGCTGAGGTCAGAACTGCACTGATCGGCAATCCGCAATCATTCACGTCCAGGTGCAGTTTGTAGCCGTTCCAGGTCTGCGTATACCCTTGGGCGTTTTTCTTGACGCCTCGATCACAGGCTTTTGGCAGTTCCGCAAGGGCTTCTTCTGCTGTCTGGTTCCGCTGACGCTCGAGTCGTTTCGGTTCGACGGGTGGGCGAACCTCTCCTTTGGCCGGACGTCCCCGTTTTTTCGCAGTTTTGGGCGGTTTGACCTTCTTTGCCGGCTTCTCCCGGCCGGCCAGTGCTGTCGAATCCCGGCTGATGTGGCCGATCAACTCCGTGCCGAGGTGCTCTGTGACCAGCGTGTCGTGCACGATCGTGCCCAGCCCGGCCTTGGCATACTCGGCAAAGGCCCTCGAAAAAGTCGACTCCGAAGGAACCTCATGACGTTTGCTGAATCCACAGATCATCCGCAGGTTCGGGCAGCTCAGCAAAGCGTTGCGCAAAGAACTGGTGTGCTGATAACGAAGAAACGCCTTGGCCACAAAGGCTCTGGCGATAGTTTCGCGCTCTTTGATCGGCCTCCCAAGCCATTGCCGGCAGCGGCTGACTGGGACATGCTTTTCGATCTGAACCAGCTCAAGGATCTTGACCAGGCGCTTCTCCGGTTTTGTCAACGGATCGGGCAGGTTTTCGTCAAGATAGGGGAATAGACTTTGCTGTACTGTTCCCATCAACCATGATACTTTGGCCTTGAGCTTCATTGGCAACCTCCTGACAGTTGTTTGGCGTCGTAACCTAACAATATCAGATGGTTGCTTCTGGG
>NZ_FNAQ01000039.1 GCF_900101955.1 Desulfuromonas thiophila
ATCAGTTCGACGGTCATGGCGATGTTGTCGCCGGGCATTACCATCTCAACACCTTCGGGCAGCTCTACAATGCCGGTCACGTCGGTGGTACGGAAGTAGAACTGCGGCCGGTAGCCCTTGAAGAACGGTGTATGGCGTCCGCCTTCTTCTTTGGTCAGAATGTAGGCTTCGGCTTTGAATTTGGTGTGCGGCTTGATGCTGCCGGGCTTGGCGAGCACTTGGCCGCGCTCGATGTCTTCGCGCTTGACGCCGCGCAGCAGCACGCCAACGTTGTCGCCGGCCTGACCCTGATCGAGCAGCTTGCGGAACATCTCGACACCGGTGACGGTGGTTTTGCTGGTGGCCTTCATGCCGACGATCTCGACTTCTTCCTGCACCTTGATGACGCCACGCTCAATACGACCGGTAGCGACGGTGCCGCGACCTGAGATGGAGAAGACGTCTTCTACGGGCATCAGGAACGGCTGGTCGATGGCGCGCTCGGGCTCGGGGATGTAGCTGTCGACCTGGCGCATAAGCTCAAGGATGGGCTCTTCGGCGGCTTCGCCGGTGGCGCATTCGAGGGCCTTGAGGGCGCTGCCGGGCACGATGGGAATATCGTCACCGGGGAAGTCGTAGGCGCTGAGCAGCTCGCGAACTTCCAGTTCGACCAGCTCCATCAGTTCGGCGTCGTCGACCATGTCGGCCTTGTTGAGGAATACGACGATGGCGGGCACGCCGACCTGGCGGGCAAGCAGGATATGCTCACGGGTCTGCGGCATGGGGCCATCTGCGGCGGACACGACCAGGATGGCGCCGTCCATCTGGGCGGCTCCGGTGATCATGTTCTTGACGTAGTCGGCGTGGCCAGGGCAGTCAACGTGGGCATAGTGCCGATTGACTGTTTCATATTCCACGTGGGAGGTGGCGATGGTGATGCCGCGCTCACGCTCTTCCGGGGCGTTGTCGATCTGGTCAAAGGCGCGCATCTGAGCCAGGCCCTGGCCAGCCATGACCTTGGTGATGGCGGCGGTCAGAGTCGTCTTGCCATGGTCGACGTG